>NZ_JBHXRM010000002.1:174960-332745 GCF_042716895.1 Streptomyces sp. NPDC058653
TCCGTCGGCTGTACCGGCTGCGCTGGGTACGCGGATTGCTCCGACTTCGTCGGCTGTAGCGGCCGTGCCGGTCGCGCTGACCGCCCGGCCTGCTGTGGCCGTGTCGGCAGCACAGACTGCGCCCGCTTCGTCGGCCGTCCCGGTCCTGCCGTCCGCAGGGCCCGCTCCGGTCGTTTCGGCCGTCCGGCCCGCTGGGGCCGTGTCGGCTGCGCCGAGCGGACGAACTGCGCCGACTCCGTCGGCTGTACCGGCTGCGCTGGGTACGCGGATTGCTCCGACTTCGTCGGCTGTAGCGGCCGTGCCGGTCGCGCTGACCGCCCGGCCTGCTGAGGCCGTGTCGGCAGCACAGACTGCGCCGACTCCGTCGGCCGTTCCGGTCCTGCCGTCCGCAGGGCCCGTTCCTGCCGTGTCGGCCGTCCGGCCCGCTGGCGCACTGTCGGCTGCGCCGGGCGTGCGGGCCGGTCCGACTCCGTCGGCGGTACCGGTCGCGTCGGGCGGGCGGGCTGTAGCGGACGTGTCGGCTGCCTGGCCCGCAGTGCCCGACCTTCCGCAGCCTTCCTCACAGCACCTGCTCCGTCACGTCGATCTGGCCCAGTAGGTCCGCGTACGTCGATTCGTCGAACTCGCCCGCCGCTGGGGACAGGACCGTGGCCGTCGAGAGGGCCACCGCTCGGGTGAGTCTTTGGGGCCAGGGGAGGTGTTCCACCAGGCCCGAGAGCAGGCCGGCGACCGCCGAGTCGCCCGCGCCCGTCGGGTTGCCCCGGACCGTCTTCGGTGGGGTGGCCCGCCAGGCGCCGTCCGGGGTCGCGGCGAACATTCCGGCCGCGCCCAGCGAGGCGATCACCGCCCGGCCGCCGCGTCTGCGGGCGTCGCGGGTCGCGCGGACCGGCTCGCGGGAGCCGGTGAGCTGCGCGAGTTCGTCGGCGTTGGGCTTCACGAAGTCGGGGCGGGCGGCGATGCCCCGGCGCAGCGGTTCGCCGCTGGTGTCCAGCAGGACGGGCCGGCCGGCCGCCCGCGCGGCGCGTACCAGCTCCGCGTACGCGCCGACGTGGATGCCCGGCGGCAGGCTGCCGCACAGGGCCACCGCGTCCGCGCGGGCGACGAGCCCTTCGTAGGAGGCGAGGAACGCGGCCCATTCGGCGGGGGTGACGGTCGGGCCGGGCTCGTTCAGCTGGGTCGTGTCACCGGTCGCCTCGTCCACGACGGCGATCGTGCGGCGCGTGGTGCCCTCGATGGGTACCAGCGCGTCGGACGGGCCGTCGGCGGCGAGCAGTTCGCGCAGCGCGTCTCCCGTCCGGCCGCCCGCGAAGCCGGTCACGACGGTCTCGTGGCCGAGCGCCGCCAGCACGCGGGCGACGTTGAGGCCCTTGCCGCCGGGCCGTTCGCAGACCTCGGTGACGCGGTTGGTGGTGTGCGGGGTGAGCGCGGTGGTCCGGTAGGTGATGTCGAGGGCGGTGTTGAGCGTGACAGTGAGGATCATGCGCCGTGCCCTCCCTCCGGATCGTCGGACTGTGCCGGGGAGCGGGCCCGCCTGCCCGCACCGTTCCGGACCTGATCATGCCAAACGCAGGCCGTCCGGTGGAGGGGTCGTCCACGATCGCCGTGGGTCCCGCCCTCCCGCCGACGCGGGCCGCCAACGGCGTCAGCTCCGCGCCACGCCCTGGGCCACTTGGGGCTTGACCACCCATTCGCCCCGCCGCAGCACCCCCGCGACCGCGAAGTCCCCGTCCAGGATCACCAGGTCGGCGTCCTTGCCCGGCTCCAGCGAGCCCACCCGGTCGTACACACCCAGCAGCTTCGCCGGGTTGGCGGAGATCGCCCGGACGATGTCCGCGACCGGCAGCCGGTCGACCGTCACGGCCCGTCGGAACGCCGTGTCCAGCGTGAGCGTGGAGCCCGCGATCGACCCGCCCACGGCCAGCCGCGCGACGCCGTCCTTGACCTCGACCTCCAGCGGCCCGAGCTGGTAGACCCCGTCGCCGAAACCGGCCGCGTCCATCGCGTCCGTGATGAACGCGACCCGCCCCGCGCCCGCGCGGTGGAACGCCAGCTCCAGCGCCGCCGGATGCAGATGCGTGCCGTCGTTGATCAGCTCGACGGTGATCCGCTCGTCCTCCATCAGCGCCGCGATCGGTCCGGGCGCGCGGTGGCCGAGCGGCGGCATCGCGTTGAACAGGTGCGTCGCGACGGTCGCGCCCGCCTCGATGGCCTCGACGGTCTGCTCGTACGACGCGTCCGTGTGCCCGATCGCGGCGATCACGCCGTGCTCGGCCAGGAGCCGTACGGAGTCGATACCGCCCGGCAGTTCGGTGGCGAGGGTCACCATCCTCGCCGTGCCCCGGGACGCGTCGAGGAGCTTGCGCACCTCGGCCGGGTCCGGGTCGCGCAGCAGCGCCTCGCTGTGCGCGCCCTTGCGGCACGGCGAGATGAACGGCCCCTCGAAGTGGATGCCGGCCAGATCGCCCTGCTCGACCAGTTCGGAGAGGAATCCGGCGCGCTGGGCGAGGAAGTCCATCTCGCCGGTGACGGTGGAGGCGACGAGCGTGGTGGTGCCGTGCTCCTGGTGCGTACGGACGCCCTTGAGGACCGCGTCCGCGTCGCCCGAGGTGAACGAGGCCCCGCCGCCGCCGTGGTTGTGCATGTCGACGAAGCCGGGCACCACCCAGTGGCCGGTCAGGTCGAACGCCCCGGCGTCGGCGTCACTTCCTACGGAGGGCGCGGCCGTCCCGGAGCCCGTCGGCCCCGCCTCGGTGATCCGTCCGTCCTCGACTCTCACCCGTCCGTTCTCCACGACCCCGGTCGGCAGCACCACCCGGGCGCCGGTGAGAACAGTGCTTTCGGCGCGTACGGCCATCAGGCGGATACCTCCGTGGAGAGAAGATCCCAGGCGAGCAGGCCCGCGCCCAGGCATCCGGCGGTGTCCCCGAGGGCCGCCGGGACGATCTCGGGCAGCTTCTGGAACGTGACCCGCTCCTCGACCGCGGCCCTCAGGGGTGTGAACAACGTTTCCCCGGCCTCGGCGAGACCGCCACCGATGATCAGCCTTCGGGGGTCGAGCAGGGTGAGCGCGGTGACCAGCCCCGCGGCGAGCGCGTCGACCGCGTCCGCCCAGACCGCCATGGCCCTCGGGTCGCCGGAGGCCACGGCCTTCGCACAGTCGGCCGCGTCCGCCTCGGGGTCGCCGCTGGCCTCGGCCCAGGCCCGGGTCACGGCCGCCGCCGACGCGAGCGTCTCCATGCAGCCGGTCTGGCCGCAGCCGCACACGGGCCCGTCGGGCCGGACCACGACGTGCCCGATCTCACCCGCGTAGCCGTGCGCGCCGGCCTCGATGGTGCCGTCGATGCCGATGGCGCCCGCGATGCCGGTGCCGAGCGGTACGAAGAAGAACCGGTCCGAGCCCTTGCCCGCGCCGATCCGCCCCTCGGCGAGCCCGCCGGTGCGTACGTCGTGGCCGAGCGCGACCGGTACGCCGCCGAGGCGCGCGCCGAGCAGATCCCGCAGCGGTACGTCACGCCAGCCGAGGTTCGCGGAGTACAGGGCTATCCCGCGTGCCGCGTCGACGATGCCGGGTACCGCGACCCCCGCCGCGACCGCGCTCTCGCCGAAACGCTCGATTCCGTGGGCGCGCAGATCCGCCGCGAAGCCGAGGATGGTCTCGACGGTCGCCTCGGGGCCCCGCTCCCTGCCGGTGGCCCGGCGCGCCTCGTACAGCAGCGCGCCGTCCGTCCCGACCAGGGCGGCCTTCATGCCTGTGCCGCCCACATCCAGGGCGATGACGTGTCTCACAAGCGCATTCTCGCGCGAAAACCCAAGAAAGGTCTAGTCCACTGTGCGGGATTGTTGCCAGCCCATACAAAGCCTTCGCCAAACCCCCCTGGCAAAGAAGTTGCCGAAGCGATATGGGGCCGGTGTAGACCCCCGACAGCGCATCGTGGAAAATCGCAGCTCGTCAACGCAGGACGTCGCGGGGGACCGACTGGGACAGAAACGCCGTGGAGACGGCCGAGCGAAAACAAGGGTGGGAAAAGAGCTGTGCAGCAGCGCTTCCTGGGGCATACCGCGGCGATAGCCGCACTGGGCATGACGATGGCGCTGAGCGGCTGCGGCAGCTCAAGCGGGTCGGGTGAGGTCACCCTGAAAGTCGTCGCGGCGGACTACGGCAACAGTCCCGCCAACAGCTCGGAGAAATACTGGAACGGCCTGGCCAAGGAGTTCGAGTCCAAGAACCCGGGCATCAAGGTCGAGGTCGACGTCCGTTCCTGGAAGACCGTCGACGCCGATGTGGCGAAGATGGTCAGGGACGGTGAGGCCCCCGACATCGCGCAGATCGGCGCGTACGCCGACTACGTGAAGAAGGAAGAGCTGTACAGCGCGGACGAACTGCTCTCCATCCCCACCCAGGCGAACTTCCTGTCCCGTTTCGCGGACGCCGGAAAGGTCGAACAGACCCAGTACGGAATGCCGTTCGTCGCGAGCACCCGGCTGCTCTTCTACAACAAGGGCCTCTTCGCGGAGGCCGGTCTCTCGGCGCCGCAGAACTGGGACGACATCAAGTCGGACGCCGAGGCGCTCAAGGCGAAGGGCGTGCCGACCCCGTTCGCGCTCCCGCTCGGCGCCGAGGAGGCGCAGGCCGAGACCATGATGTGGATGCTCAGCGGTGGCGGCGGCTACACGGACACGGTCGACGACTCGTACGCCGTCGACTCCGAGCCGAACATCAAGACCTTCGAATGGCTCCAGACGCAGCTGGTCGGCAAGGGCCTCACCGGTCCCGTACCGCCCGGCGAGCTGGACCGCGCCGACGCCTTCAAGGCGTTCACCAGCGGCAAGGTCGGCATGCTCAACGGGCACCCGACGATGATGCAGGAGGCCGAGAAGGCCGGCGTCCAGGTCGGGATGGTGCCGCTGCCGGGCGCCACCGGCAAGTCCAAGGCGACGATGGGTGTCGCTGACTGGATCATGGCCTTCAAGCAGGCCGGGCACCGTGAAGAGGCGGGCAAGTTCCTCGACTTCACCTTCGAGGACAAGAACGTGATGGACTTCGTGGGGCAGTACGACCTCCTGCCCGTGACCTACAGCGCGTCCGAGACGATGGTCGCGGACGAGGAGCACAAGGACCTGCGCCAGTTCCTGGAGGCGCTGCCCACCTCGGAGCTGTACCCCTTCGGCAAGACGTCGTGGGCGGGTGTCAGCGAGGACGTCAAGAAGAACATCGGCAAGGCGGTGCAGCCCGGCGCGGTGCCGGCGGAGATCCTGGCGAGGATCAGCCGGGACGCCATCACGGCGGAGAACTCCGAGTAGCGTGTCAGCCCTATGACCGCAGCCACCCCTGAGCCCGGGCCGGGGCCGGAGCCCCCGCCGGGGCCCGGCTCCGGGGCGTCGCCCGAGCCCGCGCCGGACGAGGGGCCCGGTCCCGCCGGACGGTCGGAGCTGACCGAGCGGGACCGCGCCGTCCTCGCCGTGGAGAAGCGCTCGTGGCCGGGCCCCGGTGCCAAGGAGCGCGTCATCCGGGAGCGCCTCGGCATCTCGCCGACCCGCTACTACCAGCTCCTCGGCGTGCTCATCGACGATCCGCTGGCACTGGCCCACGACCCGGTGACCGTCAACCGGCTGCGCCGGATCAGGGACGCCCGCCGCGCCCGTCGCTGAGCGGGGTCTTTCGCCGCCGTACGGAGGCTCGCGCGGATAGGGTCGGAGCATGGGCAGCCACTCGCACCCCCTGCCGACCCCCGTCACCTCCGCCGGCGCCGAAGGCCTGGCCGCGCTTCTCGCCCGGCCCGGGAAAGCCGTCGTCGCCCTCGACTTCGACGGCACGCTCGCCGACATCGTCCCCGACCCCGAGAGCGCCCGCGCCCACCCCGGCGCGGTTCCCGCCCTCGTCGCCCTCGCCCCGCACGTCGCGTCCGTCGCGGTGATCACCGGCCGCCCGGCCGCCGTCGCCGTGGAGTACGGCGGCTTCGCCGGCGTACCCGGTCTGGAACACCTCGTGGTGCTCGGCCACTACGGCGCCGAGCGCTGGGACGCGGTCAGCGGCACCGTGACCGCCCCGGAGCCGCATCCGGGGGTCGAGGCCGTCCGCGCCGAACTCCCGGGGCTTCTCGAACGGTTCGAGTCCTGGAGCGGTACGTGGATCGAGGAGAAGGGCCGGGCGGTCGCCGTCCACACCCGCCGGGCCGCCGACCCGCAGGGGGCGTTCGACGCCCTGCGCGGGCCCCTCGCCGATCTGGCGGCCAGACACGGCCTGGTGCTCGAACCGGGCCGCATGGTCCTGGAGTTGCGCCCGCCGGGCATGGACAAGGGCGTGGCCCTGGAGAAGTACGTCCGCGAGGTCGGCGCCGAGACGGTCGTCTACGGCGGCGACGACCTGGGCGACCTCCCCGCTTACGCGGCCGTCGACTCCCTCCGTACGAAGGGCTGTTCGGGGCTGCTGCTGTGCAGCGGTACGGGGGACGTCCCCGAACTCGCCGAGAAGGCCGACCTGGTGCTGCCCGGCCCCGGCGCGCTGGTCGGCTTCCTCGCGTCGGTGGCGGCCGGGCTCTGAACGCCGGGCCCCCCGTCGACGGGCCGAAACGCGGAGGACACCGGACGGACGCCTCGCGCCCGGTCCACGGCGTCCTGCTGAAGGACTACCGCCCCGTCGCCTGGTGAGCCCCGGCCGGTGAGCCCCCGTCGCCTGGTGAGCCCCGGCCGGTGAGCCCCCGGCCGGTCACCCCGGCCGGCGCCCGCGCCGGCCCGGGCTCAGGCCTCGCGCAGTGCGTCCAGCTGGTCCAGGAACCACTTCTGCGGGGGCAGCGCCGTCGACGCGGCGGCCAGGCGCTTCGTGCGGGCCGCGCGGTCGTCGGCGTCCATCGTCAGGGCCTCGTGGAGCGCGGCGGCCGTGGCCGTCACGTCGTACGGGTTCACCACGATCGCGTCGTCGCCCAGCTCCTCGTACGCCCCCGCCTCCCGCGACAGCACCAGCGCGCAGCCGTTCTCCGAAACGACCGGGATCTCCTTCGCGACCAGGTTCATGCCGTCGCGGATCGGGTTGACCAGCGCCACGTCCGCCAGCCGGTACGCGGCGAGCGAGCGCGCGAAGTCGTCCTTGACGTGCAGCACCACGGGGGTCCAACCGGGTGTGCCGAACTCGGAGTTGATCTCGTCGGCCACCTCCTGGACGCGGGCGGTGTAGGCGCGGTAGACGGCGAGGTCCTGCCGGGAGGGATAGGCGAACGCCACGTGCGTGACGCGCTCGCGCCACTCGGGCCGGTCGGTGAGCAGCTGCCGGTACGCGAGGAGGCCGCGCACGATGTTCTTCGACAGCTCCGTGCGGTCCACCCGCACGATCGTCCGGCGCGGCTCCCGGTCGGAGCCGCCGATCTGCTCGCGCAGCTCCGTGAGGCGCTCGTCCACGTCGGGCCGGTGCGCGCGCTCCCGCAGGAAGTCCGCGTCGGCGCCCAGACCGTGCACACCGATCCGGGTCTTGCCCGTGCCGCCGAGCTGTTCCGTACAGCAGGCGGTGAACGCGTCGGCCCAGCGGCGGGTCAGGAACGCGGCACGGTCCGCGCCGAGGATGCCGCGCAGCAGCTGGCGCGCGATGTCGTCGGGCAGCAGCCGGAAGTAGTCCACCGGCGCCCACGGCGTGTGCGAGAAGTGCCCGATCCGCAGATCGGGGCGGAGCGCGCGGAGCATCCCGGGCACCAGGGCCAGGTGGTAGTCCTGGATCAGTACGTCGGCGCCGTCGGCCGCCTCGTCGGCCAGGGCCTCCGCGAAGGCGCGGTTGTACGCCTCGTACGACGCCCACTGCGCCCGGAACTCGGCGCCGAAGGCCGGCTCCAGCGGTGTCTGGTAGAGCTGGTGGTGGACGAACCAGAGCGTGGAGTTCGCGACGCCGTTGTACGCGTCCGCGTAGATCTCCGGCGGGATGCCGAGCATCCTGACCCGCTGTCCGCCCGTGTCGCCGGGGTCCAGCCGGCCGCCGGTGCGCCGCACCGCCTCACGGTCGCCGTCCCCGAGGGCGGCGCAGACCCAGACGGCGTTCGCGTCGGCCCCGATGGCCGAGAGCCCGGAGACGAGGCCTCCGCCGCCGCGCCCGGCGGTCAGCGTGCCGTCCTCGCCGAGTCTGTACGAGACGGGGCCGCGATTGGAGGCGACAAGGACCTGGGCGGCTTGCTCGGGGACCATCTCGGAGACCATGTGGCGAAACCTAGCCCTTCGCGGAAACGCTCAAACGTACGGTTCAGGTCGGCGTGGATCAGCCACGGCCCCGTCCGCGGGTCGCCGCCAGCGCCACCACCCCGGCGCCGACGAGAGCGAGGGCCATGCCCCCGAGCAACCAGAGCTGTTCCGAGGTCAGGGCCGCCAGGGCCATCGCAGTCATCGGCATAACAGGCAATATAGGCAATCGATACTTAAATCATACGAACTTGGCCCCTATGCCGCGCGGCGCGCCGCGTACTCCGCGATCTCCCGCATCGGCGGCCGCTCCTCGGTGTCCACCGCGTACGTACGCGGCTCGAAGCCCTTGTCGCCCCGCTCGAACTGCGTCAGCTCCGGCCGCACCAGATGCCCGCGCGACAGGCGCAGCTGCGCCGTCCGGTAGATCGCCGCGGCCATCCGCCCCAGCGCCTGCCCGTCCTGGTGCCGGTGCCTGCGCACCCCCACGTCGACCTGGCCCAGCGCGTCGAGCCCCACCGTGTGCAGCGCGTCCACGAGCAGCCCCAGCTCCACCCCGTACCCCACCGGGAACGGCAGCCGCTCCAGCAGCGAGCGCCGTACCGCGTACTCACCGCCCAGCGGCTGCACGAACCCCGCCAGCCGGGGCCAGTGCAGATTCAGCAGCGGACGCGCCACCAGCTCCGTCACCCGGCCGCCCTGCCCCGGCTCGTCGCCGAGCGGGCGGTCGTACATCGCCTTCACGAACTGCACGTCGGGCTCGGTGAGCAGCGGCCCCACGGTCCCCGACACGAACTCCGGCGTGAAGTCCCGCAGATCCGCGTCCACGAAGCAGACGATGTCGCCGCTCGTCACCAGCAGCGAGCGCCACAGCACCTCGCCCTTGCCGGGCACGGCCGGCAGCCTCGGCAGGATCTCGTCGCGGTGCACCACGCGCGCCCCGGCCGCCGCCGCGAACTCCCCCGTACGGTCGGTCGAGCCCGAGTCGATCACCACCAGCTCGTCGACGAGCGGCGCCGGACCCGCCATCAGCTCGTGCCGGATCACCGACACGATCGGGCCGACCGTCGCCTCCTCGTTCAGAGCCGGGAGCACCACGCTGACCTGCGCACCCTTCTTGGCGGCGAGCAGCCGGTCGACCGGCCGGTCCGCCGCCGGCCAGGACCGCCGGGCCAGCCAGCGCTCCACTTCCTGCAGCACGTGATCTCCATCTCGCGGATCGGACGAGGGTCTCAACCGTCCAGGGGTTCGGTTACAGTCTTGAACAACGCGGACGACCGTCGCATGCCGGGGGTCACCACGCTGACAATCGAATACCGCTCATCCAGAGGGGCAGAGGGAACGGCCCGTTGAAGCCCCGGCAACCCTCCCGCCGACCGCGAGGTCACGGTGGGGAAGGTGCCAATTCCGTCTTGCGGCGAGACGCGTCGCGAGGAAGATGAGGAAAGGGCCTCGCCTTCATGGCTGTGCAGACTGTTCACGAATCCGACAACTCCGCCGATGCCGCCGCTTCAGCCGGCACCGTGGATCTCGGACCCGCCGCCGCCCTCTCGTGCCGCGAATGCGGGGAACGCTTCGAACTCGGCCCGATCTTCGCCTGTCAGAGCTGTTTCGGCCCGCTCGAAGTGGCCTACGACCTGCCGACGGGCGACCCCGAGGAGCTGAAGAGGCGAATCGCCGCGGGTCCCGACAACATCTGGCGCTACGCGCCGCTGCTGCCCGTCCCCGCCGACGTCGCGTCGAAGCCCAACATCAACCCCGGCTTCACCAAGCTCGTCAAGGCCGACAACCTCGCCCGTGAGCTGGGCGTCACCGGCGGTCTGTACGTGAAGGACGACTCCGGCAACCCGACGCACTCCTTCAAGGACCGCGTCGTCGCCATCGCCGTCGAGGCGGCCCGCGCCTTCGGCTTCACCACGCTCTCCTGCTCCTCCACCGGCAATCTGGCCGGCGCCGTCGGCGCCGCCGCCGCCCGCGCCGGTTTCCACTCCTGCGTCTTCATCCCGCACGACCTGGAGCAGGGCAAGGTCGTCATGGCCGCGGTCTACGGCGGTGAACTCGTCGGCATCGAGGGCAACTACGACGACGTCAACCGCTTCTGCTCCGAGCTCATCGGGGACCCGCTGGGCGAGGGCTGGGGCTTCGTCAACGTCAACCTCCGCCCGTACTACGGCGAGGGCTCCAAGACCCTCGCGTACGAGATCTGCGAGCAGCTCGGCTGGGTGCTGCCCGACCAGCTGGTCGTCCCGGTCGCCTCCGGCTCGCAGCTGACGAAGATCGACAAGGGGCTGAAGGAGCTGATCGCGCTCGGCCTGGTCGAGGAGAAGCCGTACAAGATCTTCGGCGCGCAGGCCGAGGGCTGCTCGCCGGTGTCGGTCGCCTTCAAGGCGGGCCACGACGTCGTACGGCCGCAGAAGCCGAACACCATCGCCAAGTCGCTGGCGATCGGAAACCCGGCCGACGGCCCCTACGTCCTGGACATCGCCCGTCGCACGGGCGGCGCCGTCGAGGACGTGGACGACGAGCAGGTCGTGGACGCGATCAAGCTGCTCGCGCGGACCGAGGGGATCTTCGCCGAGACGGCGGGCGGGGTGACCGTGGGCGTGACGCGCAAGCTCATCGAGACCGGACTGCTCGACCCGGCGCTCACGACGGTCGTCCTGAACACGGGCGACGGGCTCAAGACGCTGGACGCCGTCGCGCCGACGACGGGGCCGACCGCGACGATCGCGCCGAGCCTCGACGCGTTCCGCGCCGCCGGTCTGGCGCGTTGAGCCACGTCGAGCCCGCCCAGTGACCCGCTACTCCCCGGAAGGCAGAAACCGATGAGCGTGAACGTCCGTATCCCCACCATCCTCCGTACCTACACCGGCGGAAAGGCCGAGGTTCCGGCCGAGGGCGCGACCCTCTCCCAGGTGATCGAGTCCCTGGAGACCAACCACCCCGGGATTGCCGCGCGCGTCCTGGACGACCAGGGCAAGCTCCGGCGCTTCGTCAACGTGTACGTGAACGACGACGACGTCCGCTTCGAGCAGGGCCTGGAGACCGCCACCCCGGACGGCGCCGGCATCTCGATCATCCCGGCGGTCGCCGGAGGCTGAACGGCACGCACAGTGAACGGTGTTGCCCCCTCCGCAAGAGAAGCGGAGGGGGCAATTCCATGGGGTTGAACGCGGTAGAGTCGGGGTAGCTCCGCCGCCGCCTGTGCCCCGAGCATATGAGTTCGCCGACAAGATGCGGTCAAAGTGTGGACGCTGTTTGCGCGGTTCCTTGCGCTTTGCCCGGCCCGACTTGCCCCTGGTGGACCGGCATTTCACCTCTTTGCGTGTTCCGGCGCGGCCATAATTCTCGTCCGATTGACCTGTTGCAGAGGGCAGTTGGGCAGATACATTCAGCCGCGGTCGACGCGTTCCGGCGCGAAGTGCGGTCCCGCGCAGGGGCCAGTAATAGGGGAGTTAGGCATGGCTCAGGGCACCGTCAAGTGGTTCAACGCGGAGAAGGGCTACGGCTTCATCGCGGTCGACGGTGGTGCGGATGTTTTCGTCCACTACAGCGCGATCCAGATGGACGGCTACCGCACCCTTGAAGAAGGTCAGCGAGTTGAGTTCGAGATCTCGCAGGGCCAGAAGGGTCCGCAGGCGGACATGGTCAAGCTCGCCGTCTGATCCCGGCGCGATCGGCCAACGACGCACTCACACACGAGGGGCCCGCATCCCGGCAGGGGATGCGGGCCCCTCGTGCGTGCGCGTTCATCTCCCCGAGGCGCCGGGGCCGCTCGGGAGTCGCTTGCACTCTCGGGGGTCGAGTGCTAATCATTGGCGTTAGCACTCTGCTGGTGAGAGTGACAACTTATGGACCGGGTCAGCGAGGCCCGAGAGCCTGTGGGGCAAGGAACCGCACGGCTCTTCGGCCGTCCGTCGCGGGCGTCGGCACGGTCCGGAGCAATCCACCCCATGTCCGGGAGGACCACTTCACATGGCCAAGATCATCGCGTTCGACGAGGAGGCACGGCGCGGTCTCGAGCGCGGGATGAACCAGCTCGCCGACGCCGTCAAGGTAACCCTTGGCCCCAAGGGCCGAAACGTCGTCCTCGAGAAGAAGTGGGGCGCCCCCACGATCACCAACGATGGTGTGTCCATCGCCAAGGAGATCGAGCTCGAGGACCCGTACGAGAAGATCGGCGCCGAGCTGGTCAAGGAAGTCGCCAAGAAGACGGACGACGTCGCCGGTGACGGTACGACCACCGCGACCGTCCTGGCCCAGGCCCTGGTCCGCGAGGGCCTGCGCAACGTGGCCGCCGGCGCCAACCCGATGGCCCTCAAGCGCGGCATCGAGAAGGCCATCGAGGCCGTCTCCGGTGCGCTCCTGGAGCAGGCCAAGGACGTGGAGACCAAGGAGCAGATCGCTTCGACGGCCTCCATCTCCGCCGCCGACACCCAGATCGGCGAGCTCATCGCCGAGGCGATGGACAAGGTCGGCAAGGAAGGCGTCATCACCGTCGAGGAGTCGCAGACCTTCGGTCTCGAGCTTGAGCTCACCGAGGGCATGCGCTTCGACAAGGGCTACATCTCGGCGTACTTCGCCACCGACATGGAGCGTATGGAGGCGTCGCTCGACGACCCGTACATCCTGATCGTCAACTCCAAGATCGGCAACGTCAAGGACGTCCTGCCGCTCCTGGAGAAGGTCATCCAGTCGGGCAAGCCGCTGCTGATCATCGCCGAGGACGTCGAGGGCGAGGCGCTGTCCACGCTCGTCGTCAACAAGATCAAGGGCACCTTCAAGTCCGTCGCCGTCAAGGCTCCGGGCTTCGGTGACCGCCGCAAGGCGATGCTGAACGACATCGCCATCCTCACGGGCGGCACGGTCATCTCCGAGGAGGTCGGCCTCAAGCTGGAGAACGCCGGTCTCGACCTGCTGGGCCGCGCCCGCAAGGTCGTCATCACCAAGGACGAGACCACCATCGTCGACGGTGCCGGTGACAGCGACCAGGTCGCCGGTCGCGTGAACCAGATCCGTGCCGAGATCGAGAACTCGGACTCGGACTACGACCGCGAGAAGCTCCAGGAGCGCCTCGCGAAGCTGGCCGGCGGCGTGGCCGTCATCAAGGCCGGTGCCGCGACCGAGGTCGAGCTCAAGGAGCGCAAGCACCGCATCGAGGACGCGGTGCGCAACGCCAAGGCCGCCGTCGAGGAGGGCATCGTCGCCGGTGGTGGCGTGGCTCTGCTCCAGGCTTCCTCGGTGTTCGAGAAGCTGGAGCTCGAAGGCGACGAGGCGACGGGCGCCGCTGCCGTCAAGCTCGCGCTGGAGGCCCCGCTCAAGCAGATCGCGGTCAACGCGGGTCTTGAGGGTGGCGTCATCGTCGAGAAGGTCCGCAACCTCAAGATCGGTCACGGCCTGAACGCCGCGACCGGCGAGTACGTGGACATGATCGCCGAGGGCATCATCGACCCGGCGAAGGTCACGCGTTCCGCCCTGCAGAACGCGGCGTCCATCGCGGCGCTGTTCCTCACCACCGAGGCCGTCATCGCCGACAAGCCGGAGAAGGCCGCCGCCGGCGGCGCGCCGGGCGGCATGCCGGGCGGTGACATGGACTTCTGATCCTGACGGATCGGCGGTTCATGGCGTAGCTCCTACGCACGTGTACGGACCGAGGGCGGCACTCCCGGCAAGGGGGTGCCGCCCTCGGGCGTTCGCGCGTGGCGCCGGCCTCAGCGGGTGACCTCGCGGTTGAAGACCGCGCGGGACCAGA
Source organism: Streptomyces sp. NPDC058653 (assembly GCF_042716895.1). Taxonomy (NCBI): domain Bacteria; kingdom Bacillati; phylum Actinomycetota; class Actinomycetes; order Kitasatosporales; family Streptomycetaceae; genus Streptomyces; species Streptomyces sp. NPDC058653. The sequence continues at coordinate 188,867 of NZ_JBHXRM010000002.1, forward strand.
AGTAGCCGAGCAGGGTGAGAGCGACGCACCAGGCAAGGGCGATCCAGCCGTCGTTGCCGATCCCGGTCCCGAGGAAGAGGCCGCGCAGGGTCTCGTTGATCGGGGTGAAGGGCTGGTACTCGGCGAACCAGCGCAGGACGGTCGGCATGGAGTCCGGCGGGACGACCGCGCTGCCGAGGAAGGGCAGGAAGGTCAGCGGCAGCGGGGCGTTGCTCGCGGACTCGACGGTCTTGGCGCCCATGCCCATCGCGGCGGAGAGCCAGGCCATGCCGAGGGCCAGGAAGAGCAGCAGGCCCAGGGCGGCCATCCACTCGATCACCGAGGCGTTGGGCCGGAAGCCGATCGCGAGGGAGACCGTGGTGATCAGGACGAGGACCGCCGAGACCTGGAGGACGCTGCCGAAGACATGGCCGGTGAGGATGGAGCCCCGGGAGATCGACATCGTACGGAAGCGTTTGACGATGCCCTCGGTCATGTCGGTGGAGACCGACACGGCGGTCGCCACGGCCCCCGAGGTGGCGGACATCAGGATGATGCCGGGGACCAGGTAGTTGATGTAGTCGGCGCGGTCGCCGCCCCCGCCGATACCGGCGCCGAGCGCGCCGCCGAAGACGTACACGAACAGCAGCAGCATCAGCAGCGGCATCACGAGGATCGAGATGGTCATCGAGGGATAGCGCCGCATGTGCGTGATGTTGCGGCGCAGCATCGTCATGGAGTCGCGCAGCGCGTAGGAGCGGGAGGACTTCGAGGACTTGGCGGGGGTGAGGGTGGCGGTGCTCATCGGTTCGACTCCTTGCGGGCGGCGGGGACGGTGCCGGCGTCCTGCCGGCCGGTCAGGGTGAGGAAGACGTCGTCGAGGTCGGGGGTGTGCACGGTGAGCGACTCGGCCTGTACGCCCGTGGTGTCGAGGACGTCGAGGATGGCCCGGAGATTGGCCAGGGAGCCGTCGCTGGGGATCTGGAGGGAGAGTTCGTCGTCGTCGCGGGTGGCGATGCCGAAGAGCGGGACGGCGGCGGCGAGGTGGGCCTCGTCGGCGAACCGGAGGCTGACGTGGCCGCCGGGGATCATCCGCTTCAGCTCCTGCGCGGTGCCCTCGGCGACGAGCGTGCCGTGGTCCAGCACCGCGATGCGGTCGGCGAGCTGATCGGCCTCCTCCAGGTACTGCGTGGTGAGGAAGATGGTCACGCCCTCGTCGGCGACCAGGTTCCGGATCAGCTCCCACATCACCCGGCGGCTGCGCGGGTCGAGACCGGTGGTCGGCTCGTCGAGGAAGATGATGCGCGGCTTGCCGACCAGGGTCATCGCGAGGTCGAGCTTGCGCCGCATACCGCCGGAGAAGGTTCCGACGTTCTTGCGGGCCGCCTCGGTCAGCTCGAACCGCTCCAGGAGCTCGGCGGCCCGACGGCGGCCCTCGCCGCGGCTCAGATGGTGCAGGTCGGCCATCAGGAGCAGGTTCTCCTCGGCGGTCAGCAGCGCGTCGACCGCGGCGAACTGTCCGGTGACGCCGATCTGGCGGCGTACGGAGTCGGCGTCGGCGGCCACGTCGCGGCCTCCGACCCGCGCCTCGCCCGAGTCGGCGGTGATCAGGGTGGAGAGGATCTCCACGGTGGTGGTCTTGCCCGCCCCGTTGGGGCCGAGCAGGGCGAAGACGGTGCCTTCGGGGATCCGCAGATCGATGCCGTCGAGCACCACCTTGTCGCCGTACGACTTGCGCAGACCGACCGCGGAGATCGCGGTCGCGCGGGTGGAGGTGGCCGCTGTGGTCGCGGTGTTCATGGGAGCGGGCCCTTCTCTGGGGAGTGTCGGTTCCGGGACTGCCGGCGGTGGTGCGACGCGTGATGCGGGTGGTGCGTGGTGCGGGCGGTACGGGGTGCTGCACACCGGGTCGCCAGGCGCGTGGTGCCAGACTCTGGCGCCGTGCTGTGCTTGCGTCATCATCATGGCATACGCATGGCGCCATGGCGAGTCACTGTGGCGCCAGCTTGGTTCAATGTGGCGCGCAGTGGTGTCGGTGCCTGGCGGCGGTCGCGGGGGCGCGAGGTCGCGGAGTGCGGAAAGCAGGGGCGGGGACCCGCTCCGGGCCGGCGTGACACGCCGGCCCGGAGACGGGAGTCAGGCCCTGCGGATGACGATGTCGCCGACGCTCGTACGGCCCCGGACCTCGACCCTCTCCTCCGAGTCCGCCGGGCCCCGCGTCATCCCCAGCTCGTTGCGGACGCGCCCCACCGAGGACTCCAGGTCCAGGTGGGCCGCGGAACCCTTCGCGATGCCGATCTCCAAGCCGCCGGCCGCGGACTCCAGGCTGACCCGCCCCCGTATCACCTCGTCGATACGGATGGAGCCGCTCGACGTCCCGGCGGTGACCGAGGACTCGGCGCGGACGACACCGATGGAGCCGTTGGACGAGGTCACCCGCAGCTCGCCGGTGACCTCGCCGATCGCGGTCTCGCCGTTGAGGTTCTTGACGGTTGCGTCCGCGTCGACCCGGCCGACCCGCAGCCGGCCCGAGGCGTGGATCTCGGTGGCGCCCGTCGTACGCTCCACGACGATGTCGCCGTGCGAGGTCTTCAGGAAGACGGTCGTGGCCTCGTCCAGCCGGATGTTCCCGGCGCCGGTGGTCAGACGGCAGTTGCCGAAGTGGCCTTCGCCGATGATGTCGCCGAGCCCCGTGCTCACGATCAGCTCGGAGCCGGCGGGCAGTTCGACGGTCACGTCGACCGCACCGATCTTGGCGAACGGCGCGCGCTTCTTGGGGCCCTTGACGAGGAGTCTGCCGCCCGCGCAGGAGACCTCGGTGTCCTCGGCGGCCTGGACGTCCCGCTTGTTGTGCCGGTCGCTCGGCGTCACCTGGACCACGGTGTCGGTGCGCTTGCCGGTGATGATCCTGGCCCACCCGATCTCGATCTCGACGGTGGCGGAGAGGGGCTCGGGAGTGGTGAAAGTAGGCATGGCTGTGCCGTCCTCTTGGTGAGTGAGTGAGTGAGTGCGTGAGCGAAGGGTGAAGGCTGTGAGGTCGGACCGCGTCCGGCGTCAGTGGGCCCAGCCGGTGAGGCGCTGACCCACCGTCGGGTGCGGACCCGTCGGGCTTCCGGGTGCGCGGTCGGCCGCGAGTCCGAGGGTGGCGGCGACGGCCCGGACCAGCCAGGCGTTGACCGACAGGCCCTCGCGGCAGGCGGCCTCCTCGACCCGGTGCTTGAGCTGGGCGGGCGGCCGGAAGTTGATACGGGAGGTGCCGCCCTCCTCGGTCTCCGCGGGGACCGGGGGCGCCGGCGGCCGTACCCGGATGCCGGGCTCCTCGAAGGTGCCGACGGCCGGCGGCACGGTGACGACGAACTCGGGGTCGCGCCCCCGCAGCCGTACGTCGACCGAGCCGGGCGCCAGCTCGCGCGTGACCTCGTCCATAGCGTCGGACAGGGCGTTGAGAAGCGTCAGGCGGACGGCCGATTCGAGCCGCCCGGCGAGCCGTTCCGCCAGAGCGCGGCCTTCGTCATCGTCCGCCTCGGCGCCGGCTCCGAGCTCGTGGCGGAGGTTGTCGACGTACGGGGTGAGGTCCATGACGCAATAGTGGCACCATCGTGGTGCCATTGCAAGTGATCTGGCGTCATTCGGTGCCAGTGTGTTGTTGGGGTGGTGTCATGTGCTGCTTCGGTGGCGCTACTGGGGCCCTACCGCGTCATGTCCGCACAGGGCGGTACGGCGGGATCGGCCGCGAGTCCGTCGACACCGCGACGTACGCCAGGCCGTCGTACTCCCGCGACAGACGGACCGGGGCGGTCTCACGCCGGTAGAACCAGCGCGTCACCAGCGCGCCGAACGTCCGCGTCTCGTGCGTGGCGTCGACCCACTCCCGTACGGCGCGCGGCGCGTCGTCCGCCTCCGCCGGGCGCAGGTCCAGCAGATGGTCCGCCGGTGTGGCGGCGCCGAGTCGGGCCTCCACCGTTGTGCTGGGCGCGGCGCCGATCGGGTTGCCCTCGGCGATACGGCCCGTCAGACCGCCGATCCCGCTCCAGGGCCCGGGCCAGAGACGGTGCGCGCGAAAGCTGCCCGCGCCGAAGAGGAACCCGAAGGCGTAGTACGCGTCGCCGAACCGCTCGCGCAGATGCGCGCCCAGCGGCAGTGTCGCCGAGTCGTCGCCCGTACGGCCCTTCGCCACATGGCTGTTGTGGCCCCAGAGCACCACCTTGGCCGCGGGGTCGTCCAGGATCTCGCCGACCGCCTCGGCCATGTACCGGTCGCGCGCGGCGAGAACCGACCGCTCCGGGTCTTGGTGCTGTCCGCTGCGCGTCACCAGGTCGGCGGCACGGACCAGGATCCGGGCGTGCCGCACCGCCACGGCCCCGGCCGGGGTGTCCTCGTGATCGCGGACGAACTCCAGCAGGTTCACCGCCTCGCGCATCAGCTTCTGCTCGGGGTCCGGGCGCGATCCCGGATAGGCGGTGGCGAGCACGCCGAGCGAGGAGTGCAGGGCGGGCAGCCGGTCCGGCGCCACGCTGGTCAGGAACGCCTCCAGCACCGCGAGCGAATCGCCGGACCGCTGCGGGTCGACGCCGACGAAGCGGACCTTGTCGCCCTCCGGACGCCCCTCGTTGTACGTCCGCATCCACTCGATCATGTCCAGGACCTCTTCGGTCCGCCAGGTCCAGAACCCCAGCCCGGTCAGCACCTGCGAGGCGTCACCGACACCGCCCCGTACGTACGCGTCGACGGCGGGGCCCGCGGACGCGCTCGCCTCCATGGCCAGCGTCGTGAAGCCCAGCTCGGTGACGAGGTACTCCAGCAGCCGGTGCTTGAGCCGGAAGAACTCGCTCGTGCCGTGGGTGGACTCGCCGAGCCCCACGATCCGCACACCGTCGAGGACTTCCTTCAGCGGGCGCAGGTCGGTGGTGGGCGCGCCGGCGGTCAGACCGCCGCTCAGGGGCAGGGCGTTCTCCGAGAGCCAGCCCGTCACGTCGCCGGACAGGGTCTCCCGATCATTCGCTGACATGCCGCCGAGGCTACAGCCGCGCCCCATCCGTACCCACACGGGGAACTCGCCGCCGGGTGCGGGGCGTTACGTCAGCGCATAGCGCACCGGAGTTGCTCTCTGTCCCCAGGCACCCCGAAGCCCCGGAGGCTCGACGCCATGTCTCAGACCCCATCCGACTCCTCCCGCCCCTCCAGCCCCTCCCGCCGGGCGCTGCTCGGCGGTGCGGCGGCGGCCACGCTCGCGCTCGCCACCACGGCGGCCGGCGGTACGGCCACGGCGGACTCCCGCCACGGGAGGCCCGGCCGTCCGGGCCGCCCCTCCTGGCCCACCGACTTCCCGCTGCCCAACGGCTTCCGCCCCGAGGGCATCGCCATCGGCGGCGGCCCGTACGCCTACATGGGTTCCCTCGCCGACGGCTCGGTCCGCCGCGCCGACCTGCGCACCGGCGAGAGCCGGACCGTCCTGGCGGGCGCGACCGGCGGCGCCGCCAACGGTCTGAAGCTCGACCGCGACGGCCTGCTGTACGTCTCGGGCGGTGTGAGCGGCTCGATCAAGGTGCTCGACACCCGTACGAACCGGCTGACCGCCACGTACCAGCCGACGACCGCCGGCTTCGTCAACGACGTGATCCTTTACGGGGACCGGGCCTGGTTCACCAACTCGCACGCGCCCGTCCTGTACACCGTGCCGCGCGGCGGAAAGCGGCGCGGCAAGGACGGCCTGCGGAGCGTCCCGCTCGGCGGCGAGTGGGAGCAGGCACCCACCGGCATCAGCGCCAACGGCATCGAGACGACGCCGGACGGCCGCGCGCTGATCATCGTCAACAGCCCGCTCGGCAAACTGTTCCGGGTGGACCCGACGACCGGGCACGCCACGAACATCACCCTCAAGGGGGCGCCGAACGTCGTCAACGGCGACGGTCTGGTGCGCGTCGGCGACCTGCTGTATGTGGTGCAGAACCGGCTCAACCTGGTCACCGTGTTCGAGCTGGACGCCCGCGCCCGCACGGCGACGCTGCGGCGCTCCATCACCGACCCCCGCTTCGACGTCCCGACGACGGCGGCGCGCTTCGGCAACCGCCTCTACCTGGTCAACGCGCGGTTCTCGACGCCGCCGACCCCGGAGACGACGTACAACGCCGTCGCGGTCCCGCTCCACTAGCCGGGCCCGACACGCCGCTCCGATGAGACGTGCGCCGGGCTCCGCCCCGAGCCCGGTGCACCCTTCGGCCCGACGGCCCCGGGCCGAACGCCTCAACCGCCCCGCTCAGAAAGGGGGTTCGGTGGTGAACGTGCCGGACCAGACGGGTGTGAACGGCTCCGGCTCGCGCCACTGAACGATCGCCACCGCCTCCTTCACCCGGCCCAGCTCCACGAGGTGGCCGGCGAGCGGATCCGGGTTGGTGCGCGCGAACGGTTCCAGGACGGTGACCGCCTCCTCGGTCCGACCGGCCTCCGCGAGGAGGTCGGCGACGGTCTCCGCCGCGTACGAGGAGTCTCCCTCGGGGTGCGACCGCGCCAGTTCGACGGCCGCGTCGAGCAGGCCCGCGTCGGCCATGAGCAGGAGCCGGGGCCTCAGGAGCTCCCACTCCTCCACGCCGTCGCGGCGCGCCTTGAGGGCGTCGAGACGGGCCAGGCCCTCCCGGGCGCGGCCGTGGACGGCGTACAGGGTGCACAGCGTGTCGACGAGCCAGTCCTCCGCGCCGCCGGGGGAGTCCACGAGCGTGCCCATCACCTCGATCGCCTCGTCGCCCCGGCCGTGCCGGGCCAGGAGCCGCGCCAGTTCCACCGCGCGGTTGCCCCGGCCGATCCGCGAGCCGTGCGCTTCCCGGTACACGGCGATCGCGCCCTCCACGTCGCCGCGCTCCTCCAGCACCTCGGCGAGGCGGCGCAGGGCGATCCCGAGCGGCTCGGCCTCCGCGTACGCCCGCAGCTCCTCGATCCGGTCCTGCTTCGCCAGCAGATCCGCCAGCTGATCGCGGTTGTTGACGGAGGTGATCTCCTGCCGGGTGCGCAGGAGGGCTATCGCCTCGTCGACGCGGCCCTGGCGTTCATGGATCGTCGCGAGGAGACCGAGGACCATATGGGGTGCGAGGCCCCGGCAGCACCAGGGGCTCTCGCACCGGTGCCCGGCCGGGAGCCGGGTGGCCAGCAGCGCGGCGACCTCCTCGTCGCGGCCCGTTCCCTCCGCGATGTCCACCAGCGCGGTGGCGAGGAACCAGTCCTCGATCCCGGCGCTCAGCAGCGCGACCGCCTCGTCCTCACCCCCGTGCCGGGCCAGCAGCCGGGCGAAGAAGTCCAGCGCGGTCCCGCCCGCCGCCGCGTACGGCCGGGTCAGCGCGATCGCCTCCTCCGCGCGCCCCCAGGACTCCAGCAGTTCCGCCTCGGCCCTGGCGGCGGGCCACCAGCCGGTGGCGACGTACGGTGCCAGCACATCCAACGCCTCGGCCTGTTGGTCCCTCCCACCGAGCAGCCGCGCCCACTCACGCGCACAGAACCACTCCCCACGGCCCGCCTGGAACCTCACCTCGTCCTCGTGGCCGAGATCGAGAAGCCGGGAGACGAGGGCCGGAGGGATACAGCCGGACCGGGTCCGGCCCCGGCGGTCAAGATCAGCGACATCCATGGCAGCGCACCCTAGCCACCGCCCCCCGGAGCCGCCGCCCCGGGCCCGCCGCACCCCGCCGGCTCGCGGTGAAGTGCGTCACACTGGGGTGAGTGGGCGGGCTCCGGCTCACCCGGCCGGGGACAGCAACGGCCCACCCCCGTCGTCCTGTCCGACGGAGTTACGTCGCCGCAGGTCACAGCGGGCGACTTAGGGCACCCTTCCCTCTTGTGGGGGTGCCTGGTAAAGATGGAAGGGTTCCATCGGCACACAGGTACATCGGTACATCGGAAGTCTTGCCATGAACCAGGAAAACAACGACGACCTCACCCCCTTCACCTTCGATCTGACCCAGGACGAAGCCCGGCGGAGGGCCGAGGTCCTGGCCGCGCTCGGTCCCGACTGGGACCCGGTCGAGGCCATCCGGGGCGAGGACGAGGCGTACGCGCTGCTCTACTCGGGCCTGGACGCCGAGCAGCAGGCGACCTACGACCGGCTGGTGGCGGCCGGTGTCCTCCCAGGGGACGAGCCGGGCCGTGCGGCTACCCATTGACCCCCAGGCGGACCCCTCCCGCCGCGCCTGGCTCCCCTGCCCGGTCTGCGACGACGCCCGCCACTGCGAGACCTGCGCCTCCCGCCGCAACTGCGGCGACCACTGGCGCTATCTGATCTCCAACAACGGCCCGGTACTCCACCTCCAGTGCCCGCGCTGCACCCACGCCTGGTCCCTCAACACCCGACCGGGCACGACGCGCTGAGCCGCGCCCACGCGAGAGCGGCAAGCACGGCGGGGACTACGCGAGCGGCGACCCGGTCTTGAGGCTCGCGACGAACGCGGACCAGGCTTGGGCCGGGAAGACGACGCCGGGGATCTCGGGGGACTTGGAGTCGCGGACGGGGACGATGTCGGGGAGGCCGTCGACGACTTCGAGGCAGTTGCCGCCACTGCCATCGCTGTGGGTCGACTTGCGCCAGGTCGCCATTTCGAGGCAGTCGCCGCCGCTCCCACCGCTGTAGGTGGACTTGTGCCAGGTTGCCATCTCCAGACAGTCGCCGCCGCTGGCGTCGCTGTAGGAGGACTTGTGCCAGGTCGCCGCACTCAGGTCGTACTCATTGATGCGCTTCATGGTTGTAATCCTCCGCCAACTGTTCGATGAGGGCTAGGGAGTCGCGCGGTGACAGCGCGCTGGCCCCAACCAAATCGTAAGTCAGCTCGTATTGCGCGACCGATGCCGGATCATCGAGGAGTTGGCCTGAGCCCATGCTCTGGAGATAGGTGAGAGGAGGGGCGTCGGAGAAGGACATCAGCTTCAACGCACCTCCGAGAGCCATATGTCCACCAGCGCTGAACGGCAGCACTTGCACGATGATTCGGTGGCGGCCTGCCAGATTCGCCACATGGTGCAGTGCCTCCGCCATCACAGCAGGGCCGCCTACCTGACGTCGGAGCGTCGCCTCGTCAAGAATTCCCCAAAACAGCGGGGTGGTTGGATCCGACAGCAGCTTTGCTCGTTCGAGTCGCGTTGCGACGAGTTCGTCGATCACGTCCTCCGTGGCAGTGGGTAGACCGGCACGGAACACCGCCCGCGCATACCCCTCCGTCTGCAACAGCCCCGGAATCAGCAGCGGCGCGTACTCCTTGATCGCCGTCGCGATCGCCTCGGCCTCCGCCGCGTCCGCGAAGTGGTCCGGGTACTTCGACTTCGTCGCCGCGTCGCAGTTCCGCTCGAAGAAACCCGCCGTGCCCAGGATCTCGTCCAGCTTCACCGCGTACTCCAGTTGCATCCGACGCGTACCCGCCTCAAGTTGGCCGATGAACGCCCCGCTCACGAACAGGGGCGCGCCCAGCGCCTCCTGGGTCATGCCCGCTCTCTCACGGGCGTGCCGCAGCTCCGCTCCCAGCAGGGCTCGTGGTGAGGACGACGGGTCGAGCTTCTTGGGGCCGGGCATGGCAACTCCCATCGACGGCACGTACATCACGTGGGCTTGTTGGCCGGATGTCTCTGTTCAGGCTAACCAGAGATGACCACTCTGTGTGGTGGAAGCGAGCACTCAGAGTGGAGGTTGGCGTTCAGTGGACAAGTCTGCGGAAGAACGGCGCAAGGTGGCTTTCGATCAGGTAAAGGCGGCCGAGGAAGCCGTCGAGCAACTGAGGTCCGGGCTCGCGGCGGCCGGGATCGTCCTCCCGTCGCTGCGGATCGACCCGGTCTCGTGCTCGGGCGACGGGCCGGTCAATCCGCTGGTGGAGCTGGGGCGTTGCAACCTGGCGACCGCACGGCAGATGGCCGCGGTGCTGGAGGAAGGGGCCCGGCCGTGAGCGGCGGCGTCGACGGCGGGTTCGTGCCGGAGGTCGGGACGTACGCGGTCGATTCGCGGGACGGGCGCGTGGGGCAGGTGATGGCGCTGGAGGACGACTGCGTACAGCTACGGCCGCCGGGTGGCGGCGTGGAGTGGGACTGCCCATCGGGCTGGATCCATCCGGCCCCGCCGAACGAGACGCTGCGCGCGAAGGTGACGGAGATGAACCGCGCCCGCCGCCTGCCGTGAGGCCGGCTTAGCGGGCCGGGCTTCCCCGGGCGGGTCGGCCGCCCGGGGGAGCAGGTGCCGTTCGGGAATCCGGTCGTGCTGCCCGAGCCGGTCGGGACGGCGCTGGACACCGCGGCGTTCCCCGGAGCGCCCGTCGTGCGGGACGCCGGGCGCTTCCATCGCGCCTCTTCGAGGTCAAGGGCGCCCGTGAGGGGTACCGTCGCCGTTCTTCGATGCCTGGAGCGCCACCCGCAGATGGCCGTGCGATTCCGCCAGGAGCTCGGCCGCCCTCGGGCCGTCGACCGAGCCCAGGATGGTGAGGATCGCGTTCTTCACCTCGCCGTCCGTCGCCGCCAGCGCCGCCTCGATCTCCTCGTCCGGCGCGCCGGTCGCGAGCGCGACGATGCGGCGGGAGCGGGCCCGCAGCTTCTCGTTGGAGGCGCGGACGTCGACCATCAGGTTCCCGTACGTCTTGCCCAGGCGGATCATCGTGATCGTCGAGATCATGTTGAGGACGAGCTTCTGCGCCGTGCCGGCCTTCAACCGCGTTGATCCCGTGAGCAGTTCGGGGCCCACGACGATCTCCAGGCCGTGTTCCGCCGCCGCCGCGAGCGCGCTGTCCTCGTTGCAGGAGAGGCCGATGGTGAGCGCGCCCAGCGCACGCGCGTGCTCGACCGCGCCGATCGCGTACGGCGTGCGGCCGGAGGCCGAGATGCCGACGACCGTGTCGTTCACGTCGACCTTCAGCTCGTCCAGGTCCTTCGCCGCCAGCTCCTTGGAGTCCTCGGCGCCCTCGACGGACTTGACCATCGCGCCGGGCCCGCCCGCGATCAGGCCGACGACCTCCGACGGGTCGGTGTTGAAGGTGGGAGGGCACTCGCTCGCGTCCAGGACGCCGAGGCGGCCGGCCGTGCCCGCGCCGGCGTAGACCAGCCTGCCGCCACGGGCCATCCGCTCGGCGGTGGCGTCGATGGCGGCGGCGATACGGGGGAGCTGCGCGGCGACGGCGGCGGGGACGGTCTGGTCCTCGCCGTTCATCACGCGGGCGATCTCCTCGGTGGAGCGGCGGTCGATCTCGGCGAGCTCGGGGCGGAACGCCTCGGTGGTGAGCGTGGCGAGTTCGGCGCGGAGTTCGCCGTACGAGGGAGAGGAGGAGGCGTCGGTGGGCATGGAGGTCATGAAGAAGCGGCTCTTTCTGGCGAGCTGGCAGAAACCTGAGGAAGCCCCGTTGATGTGCGGTGACGCGGTACAGCGACGCGCGGTTCGGCGCCTGCGCGGTTCAGCGTGTGCGTGGCGAGTGGCGGTGCGCCAGCGCCTCGTAGGACGCGGCGAGCGCGGGTGCGGCCGTCTCGTACGTCCGCTGTGCGACGCCCACGAACAGGCAGTCCACGACAAGGAGCTGACTCGTGCGGCTGGACATCGCCGCCGGCCGCAGCTCGCTCTCACGGGCCGTGGACGTGGTGAGGACGTGGTCCGCGTACTGCGACACCGCCCCGTCCGGCCGGCCGGTGATCGCGACCGTCGTCGCGCCGCGGTCGAAGGCCACGCGCAGCGGCTCTATGACGTCCCCCGTCGAGCCGGAGTGCGTGATCGCGATGGCCACGTCGCCCGCCCGGAGCTGGACGGCGTTGGTGACGGCGAGGTGCGGATCGCTGTGCGCGTGCGCTATCAGGCCGATGCGCAGGAGCTTCTGCGCCAGGTCCATGCCGACGAGACCGCTGGCCCCTATGCCGTAGATGTCGATACGGCGCGCCGCCGCGGCGGCGGTGACGACCGCGCCGAGCTGGACGGTGTCGAGCCCGGCGGCCGTGTCGGCGAGGGTCTGCTGCTCGTCGTAGGCCAGCTTGGCGACGACGTCGGCGATCGGGTCGTCCACCGCGATGTCGGCCGTGACGGCGGGGGCGGCCCCGGACTCCTGGTGGGCGGCGAGGCCGGCGAGGGCGAGACGCAGATCGCGGTAGCCGGGGTAGCCGAGGAGGCGGGCGGTCCTGACGACGGTGGCCTCGCTCGTACCGGTGAGCTCGGCGAGGCCGGTGACGGTGAGGGCGGCGGTGCCCGCCGGGTCGGCGGCCACCGCTTCGGCGACGCGCTGCATGGAGCGGGTCATCGAGGGCGCGAGGGTGCGCACCTTGGCCGCGAGGGCGGCGGGGGCCGGAGGGGCGCCACCGCTGTAAATTTCCTTCACGTCACTGGTCACGGGTGAAAGATAATTTCAGCACTGGGAGACGTCAAGCCATGACGCGGTCGTCACGGGGGACGCGTACGACAATGGGGGCATGGAAGACATGAACCCCCTGGAGCAGGCGCTGCACACCGCACGCGCCCTGGTCCTCGCCGACCTCGCGGCGGGTGACGTCGCGCGGGCCGAGATCGTCTCACTGGTGGAGGACGCCGTGTCGCACCGACGCTGGTGGGTGGAGCAGTGGCCGGAGGGGGTCGAGTACGTCGCCGGGCTGGTCGCCCAGGACGTGCAGGACGCCCTTCTGGAGAGCCACGGGCGGTGGCCGCTCTGCCCCGTCTGCGGCGAGTCCCGGACGGAGCTGGCGGCCGAGGGCGGACCGCACGCGCTGGAGATCGAGCCGGAGCTCGGCGCCGATCCGCACTGGGTGTGCGGGAAGGCGGCGGTCGTGGTGGCCCCGGTGGGGTCGCTGGGCGCGGTGCTGGGGGCCGGGTGACATGACCGTGTACATCGACCCGCCGACGTGGGCGGGGCACGGGCGGCTGTGGTCGCACATGGTCAGCGATGTGTCGTACGAGGAACTGCACGCGTTCGCGGCGGGGATCGGCTGCCCGCCGCGCGCGTTCGAACGGGACCACTACGACGTACCGGCCCATCGGTACGGCGAGGCGGTGCGGGCGGGCGCGGTGGAGGTGGGCTCGCGGGAGCTGGTGCGGAGGCTGACGGGGGCGGGGCTGCGACAGCGGAAGCGGTGGGGCGGAGGGCCGTCGTAGGCGCGGTGGCGTGCGGCTTCGGACGCGGCGGACGGGCGGGCCGGGGGCTTCAGACGCGCGGGACGGGCTCGCCTGCCACGGTCGGCGCTGTCGCCGGCACCGGCGCGCCCTTCGCGACCAGTCGCGTACGGCCCGTGCGCTGGTGGCGCATCGCCAGCAGCACCAGGGCCACCGCGACGACCGTCATCGCCGCCCCCGCCCATGCCGTCGACGCGAAGCCGAGGCCCGCGTCGATCACCGTGCCGCCCAGCCAGGGGCCGCCCGTGTTGCCCATGTTGAACGCCGAGGTCGCCGTCGCGCCCGCCAGGATCGGGGCCGCCGCCGCCACGTTGAACATCCGGGCGTTGAGCGCCGGCGCCGTGTAGAACGCCGAGAAGCCCAGCAGCAGGGAGAGCACCACCACCGCGACCGCGCTCGACGCGAGAAGCGCCAGCGCGGCCAGGAACACCGCCGACGCCACCACACCGCTCAGCAGCACCCCGAAGAGGTGCGCGTCCGCGACCCGGCCGCCGATCACCGTGCCGATCAGCGCGCCGACGCCGAACAGCGCGAGCACCGTCGGGACCCAGCCCTCGTCGAGCCCGGCCACGTCCGTCAGCAGCGGGGCGAGGTAGGAGAAGGCGCAGAAGACACCGCCCGCGGCGAGTGCCGTGATGGCGATCGCGAGCCAGACCTGGCGGTCGCGGTAGATCAGCAACTCGCGTCGCAGCTCCGGCTTCTCCTCCGGCACCGGGATGCGCGGGATGAGGGTCGCGACACCGACCAGTGCCACCGCGGAGGCCGCGCCGACCGCCCAGAACGCGGAACGCCAGCCCAGATGCGTACCGAGGAACGCGCCGGCCGGCACGCCGAGCACGTTGGCGATCGACAGTCCGCCGATCATGACCGCCATCGCGCGGGCGCGCGACGTCTTCGGCACCATCGCGATGGCGACCGCCGCGCCGACCGCCCAGAAGCCCGCGCACGCGAGAGCGCTGACGACGCGGGAGACGAAGAGCACCTCGTAGGTGGGCGCGAGCGCGCCCGCGACCTGGCCGAGGCCGAAGACGGAGATCAGCGCGACGAGGGTCGTACGGCGGGGCAGCCGCAGCGTCGCCACCGCGAGCAGCGGGGCGCCGACCACCATGCCGATCGCGAAGGCGGATATCAGCAGACCTGCCTGGGGGATGGTGACATCCATGTCGTCGGCGATCGGCGGCAGCAGCCCGGAGAGCATGAACTCGCTGGTGCCCAGGGCGAAGACGGACAGCCCGAGGATGTAGACGGCGAGCGGCATACGGGCGTGGCGGGGGGCGACGGGAGCGGAGTCTGGCATGGCACGTACAACCACCGTGCCCGGCCCCGTCATTCCGGTCCGCTCTCAGGTGAGGTTCGTCAGCTCGCCGTTGAGGTTGGCGCGGGCCCGCTCCTCCCAGAGCGCCGCACCGTGCGGTGTGTGGAACAGCCGTTCCAGATCGAGGAGTTGGCGCAGTACGGCGGCCCGGCCGGCCCGGAACGCGTCCTCGGGGACGAAGCCGTACTCCTCCCGTACGGCACGGGTGTACGCCTCGTACGCCTCCGGTTCGCTCGCCAGGATCGCCAGGTCCGCGTCGCACAGCACGGCGCCGTTGGTGTCGCCGGGCGCCGGGTCGTGGGTGACGGTGAGGCGGACGAGACGGGCGACCTCTTCCGTGACGTCGGCCGGTACCGCCGCCTCGGTGAGCGCGCGGACGGCGACGACGGCGCTGCGCTCCTCGTTCTCGGAGCGCTCGGGGTGGTACACCGCGTCGTGGAACCAGGCCGCGAGGCGTACGGCGTCGGGGTCGTCGGCGTGGGCCGCGAGGGTGTCGATGTGGTCCAGGACGGCGGCCAGGTGGGCGGTGGTGTGGTACCGGCGCTGGGGCTCGGCCCATCGGGAGAGGAGGTTGTCGGCGAAGGGGTGGGCGTCGGGGGCGGTGACCCCTCCCCGTACGGCGATGAGGGTGTGCTGCCAGCGGTCGCGCAGGCTGCGGATGCGGTCGTCGGGCACGTCGTGAACTGCTGCCATGGGGGGAGAGCCTAGAACCTGCTGTGTACCGGTCTCCCGGGTGGACCCGGGTGGCAGCGATCCGCTCCCCATGCCGGTGGGGCGCGGCGAGGCCGCCGTGCCGCCCGGTCCGGCGGCCAGCTCCGCGTTGAACTGGGCGCCCGCGACCAGCGACAGGTTCGACAGCCACACCCAGATGAGGAAGACGACGCTGCCCGCGAGCGAGCCGTAGACCCGGCTGTACGTCCCCGAGTGCGACGCGTACACCGCGAACAGCGCCGACGTCCCCAGCCACAGCAGCACGGCGAGCACCCCGCCGGGCAGCGCGAGCCGCAGATGGCGGGTGTCGGGCGGGCCCGTACGGAAGACGAGGAGGACCAGGACCGCCGCGAGCGCCAGCAGCAGCGGCCACTTCACCACCGTCCAGACCACGGTCGCCGTACTCCTGATGCCCAGCGCCGGAGCGATGTCGTGGACCACGTCGCCCGTCAGCACCAGCGTGAACGCGCTCGTGACGAGGAGCGTCAGCAGCACGATCGCCGTGATGACGAGACGCGGGGCCTTGCGCCACGGCGGGCGGTGGTCGACGGCGCCGTTGATCCGGTGCAGCGCGCGGCGGAAGACGCCGAGGTAGCTGGAGGAGGACCAGAGCGCGCCGACCACACCGAAGATCAGCAGCAGCCAGGCGGCGGTGCGCTGGTGCCCCATCTCGGCCAGCCACTCGCGGACCAGATGCCGGGACTGCTCCGGGACGAGCGAGGCGATCTGGTGGGAGAACTCGCTGGTGGCCTGGGAGCCGGCGAGGCCGATGGAGGCGACGGTGATCAGGAGGGACGGGATGATCGCGAGGACGGTGTAGTACGTGAGGGCGGCGGCCCAGTCGGTGGCGTCCTCACGCCACAGCGCCAGTGGGACGCGCCGGAGCGCCGTCGCGTAGCGGCGGCCGTCGGGCCGGGGGCGGTGGACGCGCCGGGGATGCGGGGGCCACCAGTGGTGTGCCGGATGGGGCTTGGGCACTCTGGTCTCCCCGGTGGGTGGTCGGCGGTCGGGCCGGGCAGCCGTCCTGTCCTGCTGCCCGCTCTTCAGGGTGCCCTGAGAGTGGCTTCCCAGACGGTTCACGGGCGTGGCGCTCGTGTGGTGTCGCACCGGGGGAGACATGGCGGAGGCCGGTGACCGCGACGCGTGCCCCCGAGACCGGTCTCTGTCTCGGGGGCACGCGTCGGGGTCACCGGCCCCGGTCGGACCGCTACCGCGCCGCTACTGCGCGGCCAGCCACTTCAGACCGTTGATCACGAAGCGGTTCTGCGTCGCGCTGGCGAACGTGGACGACAGGCCGGTGTTGGTGTTGTAGTCCATGGCGTTGTGGCCGAAGTTCGCGTACAGCATCTTGTAGTTGTTGTTGGTCCAGAGGATCGGGTAGTCACCGCTGTACCAGGACTGGTTGGGGTCCGTGCCGAGCGGGAAGCTCGACGGGTCGACCGAGGCCAGGACCTTGATGTTGGGGTTCGAGCGGAGATTGCTGGACCAGCTGTACCACTCGCTGACCGACGAGGTGAAGGTCGACGGGATGCCCGCGAGCGCCGGGTGCGAGGAGTTCTCGGTCTTCAGCTTGGCGGTGGTCGGGCCCCAGGTGTTGGACTTGAAGTTCCCGCTGCCCAGGAACTCGTTGTGGTACCAGGGCCACGACTGGGCGCCGGTGGTGAAGGCCGCCACGTGGAAGCCCATCCAGCCTCCGCCGTTGCGCATGTACTGCTCGAAGCCGGAACGCTGGGCCGCGCTCTTCGGCAGGTCGTCGAGGAAGAGGACGACGTCGACGCCCTGGAGGCCGCTGCCGGTCAGCCGGTTCCAGTTGTTGGTCGACTCGTACGTGAAGTTGTTCGCCGCGGCGGTCTGCGGGAACCACTTGTTCGCCTCTTGAACGAAGTTGATGTGCGCGGCGTCCCAGGTGCCGCTGTAGAAGCCGAGGACCTTGAAGTCCGCGGCCTGCTTGGCGGCGGGGGCGGCCGAGGCCGCCGGTCCGGTGGCCGGTACCGCGGCCAGCCCGAGGAGGACGGCGAGCAGCAGGAACAGGCGGAGCGGGCCTTGGGCGAGACGTGTCGTGGTGGGCACGTGACGATCCCTTCCTGAGTGGGGGACTGTCATGTATATGACAGACAGAAGGATCGGGGGACGGGCGGTGACAACAGAAAGCGCTTCCCTTCGATCTAAGAAGTGAAGCGCCACCCTGTCAAGACTTTGGTCTGGACCAGCCCGCCGACCCGTCGGACCGGTCAGACCGTCGCCTTGAAGCCCCGCAGCCGCAGGGAGTTGCCGACGACGAAGACCGACGAGAACGCCATGGCCGCGCCCGCGATCATCGGGTTCAGCAGCCCGGCCGCCGCGAGGGGGATCGCCGCGACGTTGTAGCCGAAGGCCCAGAAGAGATTGCCCTTGATGGTGCCGAGGGTCCGGCGCGAGAGCCGGATGGCGTCGGCGGCGGCGCGCAGGTCGCCGGTGACGAGCGTGAGGTCGCCCGCCTCGATGGCGGCGTCCGTGCCGGTGCCCATCGCGAGGCCCAGATCGGCCTGGGCGAGTGCGGCGGCGTCGTTGACACCGTCGCCGACCATCGCCACCGATCGGCCCTCCGCCTGGAGGCGCTTCACGACATCGACCTTGTCCTGCGGCATGACCTCCGCGATGACCTGCCCGGCGTCGATCCCGACCTCCTCGGCCACCGCAGCGGCGACGGTGGTGTTGTCGCCGGTGAGCAGGATCGGGGTCAGGCCGAGGGCGCGCAGGCGGCGGATCGCCTCGGCGCTGGTGTCCTTGACGGCGTCCGCGACTTCGAGGACGCCGCGTGCCTCCCCGTCCCAGGCGACCGCGACGACGGTGCGGCCCGCGGCCTCCGCGGCCCTCTTCCGGGCCACCAGGTCCTCGGGGAGGTGGATCTCCCACTCGGCGAGCAGTTTCGCCCGGCCGACGAGGACGGCGTGGCCCTCCACGACGCCCTGGACTCCCAGGCCGGGGACGTTGGCGAAGTCCTCGGGGGCGGGGAGGGGGCCGGTGCGGTCGGTGGCTCCGGTGGCGATCGCGCGGGCGACGGGGTGCTCGGAGGCGTGCTCCAGGGCGCCCGCCAGGCGCAGGAGTGCGGACTCGTCCGTGCCGGGGGCGGGGTGGGCGGCGAGGAGGGTCATCCTGCCGGTGGTGACGGTGCCGGTCTTGTCGAGGACGATCGTGTCGACCGCGCGGGTGGATTCGAGGACCTCCGGGCCCTTGATGAGGATGCCGAGCTGGGCGCCCCGCCCCGTACCCACCATGAGCGCGGTCGGGGTGGCGAGCCCCAGGGCGCAGGGGCAGGCGATGATCAGGACGGCGACGGCGGCCGTGAACGCGGCCGTCAGGCCCGCTCCGTTGCCCAGCCAGAAGCCGAGCGTGCCGAGCGCGAGCGCGATGACGACGGGGACGAAGACGGCGGAGATACGGTCCGCGAGGCGCTGGGCGGAGGCCTTGCCGTTCTGCGCGTCCTCGACCGTCCGGGCCATCCGGGCGAGCTGGGTGTCCGCGCCGATCCGGGTGGCGGTCACGACGAGACGGCCCCCCGCGTTGAGGGTCGCGCCGGTGACGGTGTCGCCGGGGCCGACCTCGGCCGGGACGGATTCGCCGGTGAGCATCGAGGCGTCGACGGCGGAGGTGCCCTCGGCGACGGTGCCGTCGGTGGCGATCTTCTCCCCGGGCCGTACGACGAACCGGTCGCCCACCGCCAGCTCACCCGTGGGCACGGTCACCTCGGCCCCGCCCCGCAGGACCGTGACCTCCTTCGCGCCCAGCTCCATCAGGGCCTTGAGCGCGGCGCCCGCCCTGCGCTTGGCGCGGGCCTCGAAATACCGCCCGGCCAGGATGAACGCGGTGACGCCCGCCGCCGCTTCGAGGTAGATGTTGCCCGCGCCGTCACCGCGCTCGATCGTCAGCTCGAAGGGATGGGTCATTCCGGGCATGCCCGCCGTACCGAAGAACAGCGCCCACAGCGACCAGAGGAAGGCGGCGGACGTACCGACCGAGATCAGCGTGTCCATCGTCGCCGCGCCGTGCCTGGCGTTGGTCCAGGCGGCCCGGTGGAACGGCCAGGCGGCGTACGTCACGACCGGGGCGGCCAGCGTCAGCGACAGCCACTGCCAGAACTCGAACTGGAACGCCGGGACCATCGCCATCGCGACCACCGGCACCGAGAGGACGACGGCCGTGATCAACCGCTCGCGCAGGGGCCGCAGTTCGTCGTCCTCCCGCGCGCGGTCCCGGTCCTGGGCGCCGGCGTCCGCGGTGCCCCGCGGCGGTTCGGGCGGGGGTGGCTCGACGGCGGTGTAGCCGGTCCGCTCGACGGTGGCGATCAGATCGCCCACGGAGAGGACCCCCGGCGCGTAGCTCACCCTGGCCTTCTCCGTCGCGTAGTTGACGGTCGCCTCGACGCCCTCCATGCGGTTCAGCTTCTTCTCGACACGGGCGGCGCAGGAGGCGCAGGTCATGCCACCGATGGCGAGCTCGACGGAGGCCCTCGGGGTGGCCGGGGCGTCGGGGGCGCCGACGGACGTGTCGGTTGCCGGTGTGGTGCTCATGGCTCGCCTTCTCCTCTGTGTCGGGCGTATCGCGGCCGGGGCGCCTTCACGGCTGCTACCCCTGGGGGGTATCCGGTCGCCGCTCCAGGTATACCCCTCGCCCCTATCGGGAGCAAGGGTAGTTCCTCGCTTGACTTTATACCCCCTGGGGGTATCTTCGAACCATGAACATCACCGCGAACACCGGAGTCAGGATCACCGCGTACGCCGCCGCGCTCGCCGCGACGTTCGGCGTCGCGTACGGGGTGGGGACGGGGGTGGACCCCGTTGTCGCCGAGAAGCCGCCGCCCGCGAAGCACGAGAGGGAACACGCGGAGAAGCCGCCGCCCGCCGGGCGCGAGGAGCCGGGCGCGGCGGAGCCGGCCGCCGGGGGGCTCCGGATCTCCGACGGCGGCTACCGCCTCGACCTCGAAAAGACCGCGGTCGCGGCCGGGGCCCGTACGGAACTGAGGTTCTCGATCAAGGACACGCACGGCCGCGCCCTCACCTCGTACAAGCGCGAGCACGAGAAGGAGCTCCACTTCATCGTCGCCTCGCGCGATCTGACCGTCTTCCGTCATCTGCACCCGGCGCGCGCGGCCGACGGCGTCTGGGCCGTCCCGGTCGAGCTGCCCCGGGCGGGCGACTACCGCGTCTTCGCCGACTTCACGCCCGGTGGGGCCGCCGTCGAGGAGGGCGGGGCTCATGGCGACGGCGGGCACGCCGGCCCCGCGACGAACCTCACACTCGGCGCGGACCTCGCCGTATCGGGGCCGTACGAGCCCTCCGCGCTCCCGCCCGTCCGCGCGACCGCCGAGGTCGACGGATACCGGGTCACGCTCAAGGGCGCGCTGACCCCGGGCAGGGCGAGCGAACTGAGGCTGACGGTCGGCAAGGACGGCAGGCCCGTCACCGACCTCCAGCCCTACCTGGGCGCGTACGGCCATCTCGTCGCCCTGCGTGCCGGCGATCTCGCCTATCTGCACGTCCATCCGGACGGCCGTTCCGGCGCGAACGTGTCCTTCGGGGCGACCGCGCCGAGCGAGGGCACGTACCGGCTGTTCTTCGACTTCCGGCACGAGGGGAAAGTCCGGACCGCGGCGTTCACGGTGCGGACCGGGAGTCACTGATGTGGTGTGCTGGGGATTCGGTGATGCGGACGCGCCGTGCGGCATCGTAGGCTGCCTATTGGACTAGACCTGTAGCACCCGCAGCGGGTCGAGTGCCGGCCGGCCGCCCCACGTCCGGTCCGGCGTCCATCCCCCACGACCAGCTTCCCGAACGGAATGGGTTCCCATGAGCAAGCGCGCAGTCCTGGAGGTGATCGCCCTCGACGCCGAGGACGCCGTCGCGGCCCAGGCCGGCGGGGCGGACCGCCTTGAGCTGGTCACCGACATGGCGGCGGACGGCCTCACCCCGGCGGTCGAGACCTTTGCCAAGATCCGTGCCTCCGTCGACATCTCGCTGCGCGTGATGCTCAGACTCCAGGACGGGTTCCTGGCGGGCTCGCCGGAGGAGGTCGACGCGCTGGTGGACCTGGTGGGCGCCCTGCGGGTCGAGGGCGCCGACGAGTTCGTGCTGGGCTTCCTCGACATCGCGGGCAACGCGGACCTCGTCACCGTCGAACGGCTCGTCGCCGAGCTGGACCCCTGCCGCTGGACCTTCCACCGGGCGATCGACCGCGCGTCCGACCGCGACGAGCTGCGCAGGCAGCTGGCGGACCTGCCCGGCCTGGACACCTATCTGACGGCGGGTTCGGCGAGGGGGGTCGACGCGGGCATCCCGGTCCTGCTGGCGGAGGCGGCGTCGGCCGTCGACGGCGAACCGGGGTACGGGCCCGAGCTCCTCGTCGGCGGCGGGCTGCGGCTCGACCATCTGCCGCGGCTGCGCGAGGCGGGCCTGAACGCGTTCCACATCGGCGGCGCCGCGCGGCCGAACGGCTGGGGCGCGCCGGTGGACGAGGCGACGGTACGGGAGTGGCGCGAGGCGATCGACGCGTAGGCGGGGGGCGCGTGTCGCCGGTGCGGTACGGCCGGTGCGGGGTGTCACCACCTTGTGGTGCCTGAGGTGCGTTCGACGCGTTCCGGCGCGCTGCGAGGCGCCGGCCACCCGGCGCGGGCGGTCAGTCCGTCGGTTCGGTCGGTTCGGTCGGTTCGGTCGGCTCCTTGCGCCCCGGGGGGTCCGTCGCCTCTATGCCCTTGAACGAGAGCACCATGACGGTGACCGCCCCCGCGAAGATCCCGATGTCGGCGACGTTCCCGACGAAGAAGCCCGAGTAGTCGATGAAGTCGACCACATGACCGTGCCCGAAGCCGGGCTGGCGGAGGAGACGGTCGCCGAAGTGGGACGTGGCGCCGCCGAGGAGCAGCCCGAGCGCGTACGCCCACGGGGTGGAGCGCACCCGCCACGCGTACCAGCCGATGGCCACCGCGGCGACACCGGCGAAGACCGTGAAGACCCAGGTCACGCCGGTGCCCATGGAGAAGGCGGCGCCCGGGTTGTAGACGAGCAGGAAGCGGATGGTGTCGCCGACGACCTGGATCGTCTCGGAGTCGCCCAGCGCGCTGGTGGCCCACCACTTGGTGGCCTGGTCGACGAGCAGGAGCGCGAGGGCGACCGCGAGGGCCGACCGGAAGAGGCGGCGGCCGGGGGGCGTCGTACCGCCCGCATCGACCGGCCCGGCGGTCGCCGTGGCGGGGCCGCCCCCGGGCACCGCCCCCGTCTCCGCACCGGGCGCCCCCGGCGTATCCGTCGCAGCCACCGTCGTCTCCGCCTCGGGCTCATCGTTCGAGTTCACCCGCCCAGTGTCGCCTACCGGGCCGGGCCCGCCCAGGGGGTGCCCAGTTCGTCCGGCAGCGGGGAGCCGTGGACCACGATCAGGCCAGACACCGCCCGGGTCAGGGCCACGTACAGACGGCGCAGGCCCGTGCGGTCGTCCGGCTCGCCCGCGACCACCGCCGACGGTTCGTCCAGGACCACGTAGTCGTACTCCAGACCCTTCGCGAGCGAGGCCGGGACCAGGGTGAGCCGCGAGGCCGCCGTCGTCTCCTCGCCGGGGGCCAGATACGGCAGGTCCGCCGCCGACAGCGCGGCGGCCAGCGCCGGGACACGGGCGTCCGCCGCGATCAGGCCGATCGAGCCCTCGTGACGGGAGGACTCCACGCAGGCCGCGACGACCGCCGCGTCCAGGTCGCCCGCCGCCACGGCGCGTACCGACAGCGAACCCGGCGACTCACGGACCGACGCCACCTCCGTCAGCCCCGGCGAGATCGCGGGCAGCAGGCGCGACGCGTAGGCGATCACCTCGCGCGGTACGCGGAAACCGGCCGTCAGTTCCTCGACGACCGCGTCCGGCTTGCCCAGATGCGTCAGCGCCTCCGCCCAACTCGCCGTCGCCCAGGGCGTGGTGCCCTGCGCGAGGTCCCCCAGCACGGTCGCCGAGCCGGTCGAGCAGCGCCGACCCACCGCGCGGTACTGCATCGGTGACAGGTCCTGCGCCTCGTCCAGTACGACATGGCCGAGCGAGTGCGTACGGGACACCAGGTCGTTCGCCTCGTCGATCAGCACCGCGTCCGCCGACGACCACTTCGCCGTCTTCAGGCTCCGGGGCGGCTTCTCCCACAGCAGCGCCTTCTGCTCGTCCGCCGTCAGCAGCCCCTCCGCGTGCCGCGCGAGGAAGTCCGCGTCGGAGAGCAGGCGCAGCACCAGCTTCGCCGGGTCGACGGCGGGCCACATCGCCTTGACGGCGGCCTTCACGGCGGGGTTACGGGCCACCGCGTCCTGCACCCGGTCGTCGGGTGCCTCGCCGGATCTCTCCATCTGTACGAGCACGGCGTGCGCGATGCGCTGGGGGAGGGCGTCGTGCGCGGCGCCGTAGCGGATGTCGCGGTCCAGCAACTCCCGTACCAGCTCTTCGAGTTCGTACGCCGGGACGCGCCAGCGCCGGGAGCCGCGCACCACCATGACCGGCTCCGTCGGCAGCGTGACGTGCGAGCGGACCGCGCGGCGCAGCACCTGCGCCATGCGCGCGTCGCCCTTGACGACCGCGGTCGCCGCGCTGTCCACGCCCCGTACGCGCACCTGGCCTGGGCCCGAGGCGACCAGTTCGTCGACAGTCGCCTGCTTGACCTCCAACTCGCCCAGCGCGGGGAGCACTTGCTCGATGTAGTGGAGGAAGGAGGCGTTCGGTCCGATGACGAGGGTGCCGGTACGGGCGAGCCGGTCGCGGTGCGCGTACAGCAGATACGCCACCCGGTGCAGGCCGACGGCGGTCTTTCCGGTGCCCGGACCGCCCTGCACACAGACGGAGCCGCTGAGCCCGGACCGGACGATCTCGTCCTGCTCGGGCTGGATCGTGGCGACGATGTCGCGCATGGGGCCGACGCGCGGGCGCTCGATCTCGGCCTGGAGCAGCTTGCTGGAGTGGGCGGTCTCCGTCGGGTCGGAGAGGTGTTCGTCCTCGTACGCGGTCAGTTCGCCGGCCGTGTAACCGAAGCGGCGGCGCAGGCCGACGTCCAGCGGGTTCTTCTTGGAGGCCTGGTAGAAGGGCTGCGAGACGGGCGCGCGCCAGTCGATGACCATCGGGTCGCCGTCGGCGTCGTGGACATGCCGCCGGCCGATGTAGAAGCGCTCGCCCTCGGCGCCCTCGGCCTCGTCGGCGCCGACGGCGTGCAGATAGTCGAGGCGGCCGAAGAAGAGGGGGGTGTGGGAGAGGTCGGCCAGGGCCTTGATGCGGTCCTCGATCTGCGTTTCGAGGACGGCGGCGTTGACCCAGTTCGCCGTCACGTCGCGGATGTCGAGGGACTGGACGTCCTCGCGCATGGAGCGGAGGGCGGCGCGGGAGGCGCTGAGATGCGCGCGCTCGCGGGCGAGGAGCGGATCTGCGGTGCCGGTGCCGGTGCTGCTGACCGGCTGGGTCGGTGCGGGGTCGTGCGCGGACACGGTGGTGCCTCCGGAATGTACGCAGGCCGACGGGCCGCGACCCGGTGGGGGGCGGGGCGGCGGCGCACGTCGGTGGGGGATCACGTCAGGGCAGCCGTCCGGTTTCCGACCGGACGGCGGCGCTCCTCGGAGGGAGGCGGGAGAAGAGGGAGAGTGTAGTCATCGGGCGACGTCGGGGCGAACGGGTTTCTACGCCCGGCCGTCGACGGCGTACGACCGCGTACCCCCGCGTCACCTCGGGGTCTCCCTCCGGTCGCCGTCCTTCCCCGGTGGGTCTCAGGGGCGGGGGAGTAGTCCCCGTAGGGGATGCCGTATCCCTGGAGGCGTACGGAGGGGAGTTTTGGTTTCCCCCCGGGGAGCGATGTGTTTCGGTCGCGGGAGAAGCACCATTGAAGTATGAGTACAGCGACCTTCACCCCCGTCCAGTCCGTGCACGTGGGCCCCGCGTACAGCGGGGCGACGGCGCTCGGTTCCGCTCCTCACTCCGGCCCGCACGCCCCGCACCCGGTGGGCAACGCGCTGCGGGCCGTCAAGGTGTTCGTGACAGCCGCGTTCAGCGTGGCGGTGCTCGGTGAATACGGGGAGGATGCGGGCATATTGCGCTGATCCGAAGCGTCTCACCGGGGTTCTGATCGGCTAGTGTCGCGGCCGTGACGTACCCGACCGTGACTGTCCGGTCACTTCTCGCAGTTGGCGCCCTCCTGCTGTCGCTGACCGCGCTCGCCGCACTCGCGGCGTTCTGCCAGGCCCCGTCCGACCGGTTCGGCGAGTCCATCCCCGTCGCCGGCCACTTCGAGGTCACCGAGTGGCGGCTGCCCGCCACCTCTCCGCCGTTCGCGGCGATCCTGTTCGTCCCGGCCACCTGGCTGCCGGCTCCCACGCTCACCGCGGTCGTCGTCGTCGGCAACGTGCTGCTTCTCGCTCTCCTCGTCCGGCTGTCCTGGCGGTTCGCCGGGCGGTTCCCCCACTCCCCGTTCTCCGTCACCCCCGTCCCCACACCGGTCTCGGCCGCCCTGGCGGCCCCCGTCCTGCTGGGCGTGCCCCTGCTCGTCGCCGTCGGGCTGTGGCTCGAACCCGTCCTGCGGACCGTCCTCTTCGGAGAGATCGGCCTCGCGCTGGTCTGCCTCGTCCTCTGGGACCTGACCAGGCCCGACCACGCCCTCGGCAAGGGCTTCGCCCTCGGGATCGCGGCGGGTGTCGAGCTGACCCCCGCCCTCTTCATCGCCTATCTGCTGCTCACGGGCCGGGCCGAGGCCGTCCGCGCCGGGCTCACCGCCCTCGCCTCGCTCATCGGCACGATGCTGCTCGGCGCGCTCGTCCTCCCACGGGACAGCCTCGACTTCTGGACGCTACGGGTGTTCGAGACCGGGCGCCTGGGCGAGGGGTGGGCGGCGAACAACCAGTCGCTGCAAGGGCTGTTCGCCCGCGCGTTGCACACCACGGAGCCGGGTGTCGGCTGGGCGGTCGCCTGCCTCGTCACCACGTTCGCCGGGCTGTGGCTGGCGCGCCGAGCCGTCGTACGGGCGGGGCTCGACACCTGGGGCGTGCTCGTCACCGCCCTGACCGCGCTGCTCGTCTCGCCGGTCAGCTGGTCGCACCAGTGGGTCTGGTGCGTGCCGCTGCTGGCGGTCCTGCTCGCGGAGGGCCGTTGGCGTACGGCGTCGGCGGTGGCGCTGGTCTTCGCTGCGCGGACCTTCCGGCTGGTCCCGCACGAGGGCGAGGCGGAGCTCCAACTGCCGTGGTGGCAGCAGCTGTTGGCGGCGCCGTACGTACTGGTGGCGCTCGCGCTCCTCGGGTACGCGGGGTGGCGCTGCCGCCGTGCGGTCACGCACGGGCCGCCGTCCGCGGGCGTGCCGCGCCTCCCGGCCGGGGTCTCGCCACGGCCGGGCGCGTCCCCGAGGTCCCCGCGGCGGCCCGCGGTGGCTCAGCTGCCGGCCAGCAACTCGTCGGCGTCCACGATCCGGTAGGCGTACCCCTGCTCCGCCAGGAAGCGCTGGCGGTGCGCGGCGAAGTCCTGGTCGATCGTGTCGCGGGCGACGACCGAGTAGAACCGGGCCTCATGGCCGTCCGCCTTGGGACGGAGCACCCGGCCCAGCCGCTGCGCCTCCTCCTGACGGGAGCCGAACGTGCCCGACACCTGGATCGCGACCGTCGCCTCGGGGAGATCGATCGAGAAGTTCGCGACCTTCGACACGACGAGCACCGAGATCTCGCCCTGCCGGAACGCCTCGAACAGCTTCTCCCGCTGCGCGTTGCTGGTCTCGCCCTTGATCACCGGGGCGTCCAGATGTTCGCCCAGCTCGTCCAGCT
This sequence comes from Streptomyces sp. NPDC058653, assembly GCF_042716895.1. Taxonomy (NCBI): domain Bacteria; kingdom Bacillati; phylum Actinomycetota; class Actinomycetes; order Kitasatosporales; family Streptomycetaceae; genus Streptomyces; species Streptomyces sp. NPDC058653. Next base: position 215,742 of record NZ_JBHXRM010000002.1, read on the forward strand.
GGTCGATGTACTGGCCGATGACCAGGGTCTGCTCACCCTTGTGCCGTCGGACCAGCGCCTCCGTCACCTTGCGCTTCGTCGCCGTCGTCGCGCAGAAGCGGTACTTCTCCTCCTGCTCGGCCGTCGCGTACGCGAGTCGCTCGCTGTCGGTGAGGTTGACGCGTACCTCGACACAGTCCGCGGGCGCGATGTAGCCCTGCGCCTCGATCTCCTTCCACGGCGCGTCGAAGCGCTTGGGCCCGATGAGCGAGAAGACGTCCGACTCGCGGCCGTCCTCCCGTACGAGCGTCGCCGTCAGCCCCAGCCGGCGCCGGGCCTGGAGGTCGGCGGTGAACTTGAAGACCGGCGCGGGCAGGAGGTGCACCTCGTCGTAGACGATCAGGCCCCAGTCGCGTGAGTCGAACAGCTCCAGATGCGGATAGACGCCCTTACGGCGGACCGTGAGCACCTGGTACGTGGCGATGGTGACCGGCCGGATCTCCTTGCGCGTACCGCTGTACTCGCCGATCTCCTCCTCGGTCAGCGACGTCCGCCTGATCAGCTCGTGCTTCCACTGCCGCGCGGAGACGGTGTTCGTGACGAGGATCAGCGTCGTCGCCTTGGCCTGCGCCATCGCGCCCGCGCCGACGAGCGTCTTGCCCGCGCCGCACGGCAGCACCACGACCCCGGACCCGCCGTGCCAGAAGCCCTCGACGGCCTGTTTCTGGTACGGGCGCAGCGACCACTCCCGCTCGTCGAGCTCGATGGCGTGCGCCTCGCCGTCGACGTAACCGGCCAGATCCTCGGCCGGCCAGCCCAGCTTCAGCAGCGTCTGCTTGATCTGCCCCCGCTCGGAGGGGTGCACGACGACGGTGTCCGGGTCGATCCGCGCCCCGACCAGCGGCTGGACCTTCTTCGACCGCAGGATCTCCTCCAGCACCGGCCGGTCGGTGCTGGTCAGCACCAGCCCGTGGGTGGGGTGCTTGGAGAGCGTGAGCCGCCCGTACCTGGCCATGGTCTCGGCGACGTCCACGAGCAGCGCGTGCGGCACCGGGTAGCGCGAGTACGCCACCAGCGCGTCGATGACCTGCTCGGCGTCGTGCCCGGCGGCGCGGGCGTTCCACAGTCCGAGCGGGGTCAGCCGGTACGTATGGATGTGCTCGGGCGCGCGCTCCAGCTCGGCGAAGGGCGCGATCGCACGACGGCAGGCGTCGGCCTGGTCGTGGTCCACCTCCAGCAGCAACGTCTTGTCGCTCTGGACGATGAGAGGTCCGTTCACAGCTGCGCCCTTTCGTCCTTCGTACGGCCACGACACGCGGCCAAACGTCCAGTGTCGCGCATCGCGGAGGGTTTCGGGGCGGACGCGGGCCCGGCGGTGGCCGGGGCGCGGGCGGACGGGCGCGGACGCCGGGCCGAACCCCGGAGATCAGGTGCGTAGGAGGCGCTCGCGGGGGCAAGCGGGGGCTATGGCCGCAGAGACTGAACGGAACGGGGGGCGGGGGAGTGCTCCCGCCGTGGACGGGGCGAGTCGGCGTACGTCGTGGGGCGGTGCCGTGTTGCGGGTCGTCGTGCTCGTCGTGGCCCTGCTGCTGCTCGTGGGGTTCGCCGCCGTACTCGCCGAGTTGACGCTCACCCCGTCGCCCGCGTCGTCGGAGATCGCCGGGGCCAATCTGCGGCCGGGGCGTTCGCTGCGGCAGTACGCCGAGGACTACACCTTCCTCGCCGCGTGCAAGCAGGTCGGCGGGAACGTGCTGATGGGCGCGCCCTTCGGGCTGTTGCTGCCGGTGCTGGTGCCGCGCAGGTTCCGGATGCTGCGAGTGGTGGCGCTGACGATCATCATGATGACCGTCGTCGAGCTCGCACAGGGTGCGATCGTCGAGGGTCGGGCCTTCGACGTGGACGACGTGATCATGAATACGACCGGCGCGTTCCTCGCGTATCTGCTGCTGGGGCGGCGGTTGAGCCACCGCTTCCACACCCTGGGGCTCCCCGCCGAGGGGAAGACCGCCACCGAGCCGCCCGCCGCCGCGCCGACCGCCGTCAAGCCGCCCGCCGCGAAGAAGACGCCGGTGAAGAAGGCGCCGACGAAGAAGACCACCGCCAGGAAGCCCGCCGCCAAGAAGACCCCGGTGAAGAAGACCATCGCCTGGCGGTTGCGGAAGTAGGCCCCACGGGCCCTACGCCGGGTCGTCCGCCAGCTCGGCCACTCCCGTGATCCGGTGCAGCGGGTACGTGCGGACCTCGTCCGCCGTGTGGTCGTACGCCGTCACGAAGCCGCCCTCGACCCGCACCGGGGCGATCACCCGCTGGCTCGCCGTGCCCTCCGCGTTGACGTAGCCGATCCAGAGCGCCGAGCCCGTCAGCGCGGCGGCCTGGACCGTCGCCAGGGTCTCGGCCGATGTCGTACGGGGCAGTTCGCCGGGCGCCGGGGCCGTCGCCGCCGGTTCCGGGAGCGTCTTGCGGACGACGGTCGCGGCCTGGTCCCCGGCCCGGATCGCGCGCACCGCCGCGCCGAGCAGGGTGGGCGCGGGCACCGGCGGACCGTCCGGGACCGGGACCGGCGGGGTACGGGGCGGGGTGCGGCGCGCGTGGGCGCGGGTGATCAGGACATCGCCCTCGGCGGACTCGGCCGCCGGCGCCAGGCCCATCGCGCGCAGCCCGTCCAGCAGCGTCGTGGGGTCCGCCTGGGCGGCGAGGACGGTGGGCGCGAGACGGCGCAGGCGCAGGCCCTGGGAGCGCCGGTCGGCCAGGATCTCGTCGAGGACGGCCTCGTCGTCGCAGCGTACGTACGCCGACGCGGCGCCGACCCGCAGATGCCCGTGCCGCCGCGCCATGTCGTCGATGAGATAGCTGAGCGGCTGCGGCACCGGCGTGCGGCTGTGCGCCGCGAGGAACGCGTGCAGGTCGGACGCCGACTGCCCGGCGTCCAGGGCGCGGCGTACGGACGCGGGCGTGAAGCGGTAGACGGTCGCGCCGCCACGCGACTCGACGTCCGCGAGCACCGACAGCGTCTCGGCGAGCGGACGCAGCAGCGGCCCCGGCGCGACAGCCGTGAGGTCCGCCTGGAGAAGCACATGGTCGAGGGGTTCGGGCAGGTGGGGCGCCAGCGCGCGGGCGGCCCGCGCTCCCGCGGACCGCGACTCCCCCGGGGTGACGGGGCCCGTACGCGACGCGGGCTTCGGGAAGGCGCCCATCGCCCCGTCCTCCGGTGCGATCAGCGCGCGCCCGTGGGTGGACAGGGCGCCCCGCCCGGTCACCCCGAGCAGCTCCGCCTCGTTCAGCGTCCACGCGGCGATACGCGCCCGCAGGTCCTCGGGCCGGCCCGCGACCGCGCCGCGCAGCGGCCGCTCCCAGCGCAGCCGGGCGAGCACGCTCTCCGGGTCGGGCGCGGTGCCCTCCGGGAGGCTCGACAGCAGCTCCAGCACATGGCGCCGTACCTCGGGCGCGGCGCCCCGGTCCAGGTCGGGACCGAGCGCGGCGAGCGTACGGCCCTTGCTGTCCTGCCCGCCGACGAGGCCCGCCGTGCGGGTGGCGCCGAGCCATGCGGTGGCCAGCCGCGCCCAGCGTTCGGCCGGGGGCAGGTCGGGCCACTGGTCGTACGCCGGCGTCGGCGCGTACCGCTCGTCCGCCTCGCCGTCCGCCGCCAACAGCCCCGCCGCGTAGCCGAGTTCGAGCCAGAACGCGGCCACGGGCTCGGTGACGTCCAGGGCGGTGGCGGTGCGTTTGAGATCGCGTACGGAGAGGCCGCCGGCACGCAGGACGCTCGGGCCGCCCTCGTTCCACTCCTTGGCCAGCTCCTCGATCGTCGCGAGCGCGGTGAACGCCTGCGCCGCCGCCGCGCTGTCCACCACCTGTGGGTGGTCGGTGCCGGGCGACGCCGAGGAGGACGTCCTCGGCGTGGACGGGTGCGGCAGGATCTCCGGCGGCTCCGGCTCGGCGTGCCGGTGCGCGCGCCCGCCGCGCAGATGCAGCGCCGCCTCGCGCGGCAGCACGACCGTCCGCGTGGAGGTCGGCAGCAGCAGCCCGTGGTCGCGCAGCCACTGCACGGGCGGCGCGGGCTTCGAGGTGATCTCGCCGTACGGCGGCCCCCACACCAGCCGGTCGAGAACGCTCAGCGCCTCGGGCGGCGCGGTGTCGAGCAGCGCCGCCATACGCGTGCGGTCGGTGAAGAGCGCGGCCAGCGCCGTGACCGCCGAGACCGGGTCGTGCGTGGAGGGCAGCCCGGCGGTGGTGATGATCTCCTGGATCCGGCCCGGCGACATCCCGGCGGTGGCCTCGGCGACGGTCGGGCCGAGGCCGGTCGGGGAGGGGTGGTTGGGGGACGGCGCCAGGATCTCGCGGGCCGTACGGACCAGCCGCAACCGGTCGTCGGCGCCCCAGATCAGGGCCTGCTCCCGCAGCGAGGCGACGGCGCGCGGCAGGGCGGCCTCGACCTTCGGGTCGCCCTCGTCACCGGTCATCAGCGCGCGGACGGCCTCGTACGGCGCGGGATCGGTCGAGGCCGCGAGCGCCTCGGCGGTCTGGAGCGTGAAACGGTCGAGCCGCTCCAGCGCCCGCATGACGGAGGCGCGGGTGCCGGCCCGGGTGGCGAGCTGCCCGAGGTCGTTGGGTACGGGGCTCAGCAGGTCGGGACGCGCGCGCAGGAGGGCGGCCAGCGCGTCGTCGTCGCGGGTGCGCAGGGCCTCCGCGAGCGTACGCGGGGGCGTTCCGCCGGATCGTTCGGACACGTGCGCCTCCAGGGGCGGCTAGCTGGTACCCATCCGCCCACGTTAGCCCCTGAGCGGCGCCCGGCCGGAGTGTCGGTCCTGCGGCGAGGTGTGCGGTGCGCTGCGGAGACCCCCCGACGCGGGGCCGGTCGCGGGGCGGCGGCGGTCTGTTGACAGGTGCCGACGGCGCCGCGTGTAATGAAAAAGGTGCCGCGTGGCACCGGCCGAAGAGCAGTGGGCGGGCCGGTGACCGGGCGAGCACCCTTCATTCGAGGGATCCGCCATGAGTACGTACATCGCGACCCGTCCCTGATCCGGCCCGACGTAGCGGGTGTCGAGCGAGAGCGCTCGCGCCGCGGCACGTCACCGCCGCGTCTCCCACACGTCCGACGCGCCACACGCGTGTCGCGCGTCTCACCCCTCCTCTTCGCTTTCCTTCCTTTTCCTTCCTTCGCGGCAGCCGGGTCCGGTGCGCGCGGCATCGTCGCGCCGTGCCGGGGACCCGCGCGCCGCCCTCATCTTCCGGAGACCCAGAAACGTATGCCCACGTCGTTCGATGAATCCGTCACCGAGGAGTTCCGCGCCAACGGGGGGAAGGTCGGCGGCCCCTTCCAGGGCGCGAACCTGCTCCTGCTCACCACCGTCGGCGCGAAGTCGGGGACCCGCAGGACCACCCCGCTCGGCTATGTCCGCCACGGCGACGCGCTCCTGGTCGTCGCGTCCAACCTCGGAGCGACCGAACACCCCCACTGGTACCGCAACCTGCTCGCCCACCCGACGGTGGACGTGGAGATCGGCACCCGCGTGTTCGAGGCGCTCGCGGTCCCGGCCGAGGGGGCGAGGCGCGACGAACTGTTCGCGCGCGTCGTCAAGGAGGCCCCCGGCTACGCCGACTACCAGGCCGCGACCGACCGGACCCTGCCGGTCGTGGTGCTGGAGCCGGCCGCGCACCCCGCCGGGGAGGAGCCGCGCGAGGTCAGGACCCTCGCCGACAAGATCCTGGAGGTGCACGACCATCTGCGCGCCCAGTTGCGGCTGGTGACGGCGGACGTCGACGCGCACTTCGCCGCGCTCGCCGCCCACGAGGGGCCCGGCGAACCGCCCGCGCCGAGTCTGGGGCTCCGGATCAGACAGCGGTGTCTGGCGTTCTGCCAGGCGCTGGAGTTCCACCACACCGGCGAGGACGGGCACCTTTTCCCCGGAATCGCCCAGTACCACCCGCACTTGACCGAGGTCTTCGACCGGCTGGGCGCGGAGCACCGTACGGTCGCGCGGATCCAGGACGCCCTGGTCACGCTGCTCGCCGACCTCGGGTCCGCCGAACCCTCCCTGTTCAGGGCCGAGTTGGCGGAGATGACGACGGAGCTGACCGCGCACCTCGACTACGAGGAGGAGGTGATCCTGCCCCTCGTCGCCGAGGTCCCCTGGCCGCCGGCACCGCCCGCGAACACCCCTTAGCGCCCCGGCGGCCCCTGTCGTACTGGACGTACGGGTACAGGCGCGACACCATCGGCCGCAGGTACGCGTGCGGGTGCGGAGGGCAGTGTGGGGATCGAGAGCGACCAGCTCGTCTACGACTATCTGAGCCGGGTCGGAGACGTGGCCCAGCAACGGCAGTTGCCCTCCGGCGAACGGATGAGACTGGTCTCCGAGCTGCGCGGCGAGATCGAGAAGCAGCGCGGCGGGTTCGGCGGCGACAGCCCCGCCGCCGTCCGCCGCATCCTGGGGCGGCTCGGTACACCGGACCAGGTGGTCGGGGCGGCGGCGGGCGGCGGCTCGGGGAACGGCTTCACCCCCCGGCCGCCGGTGCCCGAGGCACCGCCCGAGCCCCCGGCCCTGCCGAAGCAGCGCTCCAGGCTCGGGCTGGGGCTCGGCGGCCCCCGCAAGGAGCGGCGGGGGAACGGGCCTTCGCTGCCGAAGCAGACACGCGGGGCCCGGCCCGAGCCGCCCGCCGCACCCACCGCGTCGCCGCCCCATCTGGCCCCCATCGACGAACTCGGCCCGTCCGGCAGCGAACCGGACTGGTGGCGCGTCGACCCGGGCCCGCTGGGGGCGACCGGGGTCACCGGGTTCGTCGGCGGCGTGGAGATCCCGGAAATACTGAAGCCGCCGCCGACGCCCGAGGAACTCGCCGAGAAGGAGAAGGCGAAGGAGCGCCAGGTGGAGGGCGAGGACGACGACGCCCCGGACGGGGACGAGTCGCCGGACCGCCGCAGGCTGCTGCCACGTCTTCGGCGACGCGCGGCGAAGACGGCCGCCGCCGAGCCCCGCGCGGGCTTCCGGCTCGGCAACCCGTTCCTGCTGCTGGCCGCGGCCCTCCTGGTCGTCGGCGCGGTCCTCACCAACTGGGTGATGCTCGCGGCCGGCTGGGCCCTCGCGTACACCTCGCGCAGGCTGAGCCGTACGGAGGCGAAGCTGGCGGTCTTCGGGCCCCCGATCGCGTCCGTGGCCGGGGGCGGGGTCTGGATCTGGGGCCGGATGAACGGACGTTGGGGCGAGCCGGTCCCGGAGGGCGCGATGAACGAGGCGATCTCGGCGACCTGGCCGGCGGTCGTCCAGGTGGCGGCGGTCGGCTCGGCCCTGTTCCTGGTGTGGCGCTCCCGGCGGGTGTGAGGGACCGGGCCGGGCGCGGTCGGTGAGAGTACGTACGACCCGTCGGTGACCCCGAGTGCCCCGGGACTAGGCCGCGTTCGCGCCGTCCCCGGGGCGGTACGGCGCCGCCGGGACCACCAGGGGGGAGGCCGTCACGGGGTCCGGGATCACCACGGATTCGAGGCCGAAGACCTCGCGGACCAGCTCCGCCGTGACCACCTCCGACGGTGGGCCCTCCGCGACGATCCGCCCCTCCTTCATCGCCACCAGATGATCCGCGTACCGGGCCGCCTGGTTGAGGTCGTGGAGCACCATCACCACCGTGCGGCCCTGGTCGTGGTTGAGTCGGCGGACCAGGTCCAGGACCTCCACCTGGTGCGCGATGTCCAGGAACGTCGTGGGTTCGTCGAGCAGCAGCAGGTCGGTCTCCTGAGCCAGCGCCATCGCGATCCATACGCGCTGGCGCTGGCCGCCCGACAGTTCGTCCACCGACCGCTCGGCCAGCTCCGTGACGTCCGTCCGCGCCATCGCCTCCGTGACCGCCCGCTCGTCCTCCTCCGACCACTGCTGCCACCAACGCTGGTGGGGCTGGCGTCCGCGCGAGACCAGGTCGGCGACCGTGATCGCCTCGGGCGCGGAAGGGGACTGCGGCAGCAGTCCGATCGACCGCGCGATCCTCCGGGTCGCGATGCCCGCCAGCTCCGCGCCGTCCAGCAGCACGGAACCGCTCCTCGGCTTCATCAGTCGGCCGAGCGCGCGCAGCGTGGTCGACTTGCCGCAGGCGTTGGGGCCGACGATGACGGTCACCCGCCCGTCGGGGACGGCCAGTTCGAGCTCGTGGACGACCGTGCGGTCGTCGTAGGCGAGGGTCAGCTCGTGCGCCGTGAGCCGGCTCAAGCCGCCCGCGCCGTCCGTGCCGTCCGTGCCGTCCGCGTCGCCTGCTCCGGTCGTGCCGCTCGTGCCGGTCACGCCCTCCGTGTCGCTCACGCCGCTCGTCTCCATGCTCATGTCCCGGCTCCCGTGGTGCGGCTGCGAATGATCAGCCAGATCAGATACGGCGCGCCGATCGCGGCCGTGAGCACGCCCACGGGCAGTTCCGTGGGTGCGAACAGCTTGCGCGCGAACAGGTCGGCGAGTACGACGATCACCGCGCCGAGCAACGCCGAGCAGAGCAGCGGGATCTGCGCCGTACGCGTCATCCGCCGCGCGATCTGCGGCGCGAGCAGCGCCACGAAGTCCACCGGCCCGGCCGTGCCGGTCGCCACCGAGGCGAGCACGACGCCGAGCATCACCAGCCCGAGCCGGATGTGCCCGAGGCGTACGCCGAGCGCGGTCGCCGTCCCGTCGTCCAGCGAGACCGTGCGCTGGGCGTACGCCGCCCACCCCACCGCGGGCAGCAGGATCAGCAGCACCCAGCCGAGCGGCGCCGCCTCGTCCCAGCCGCGCCCGTTGAGCGAGCCGGTCATCCACACCTGGGCCTGCTGGGCGACCAGATAGTCGCCCTTCGTCATGAACAGGGTGGTCAGCGAGCGCAGCGCGATGGCGACGCCGATGCCGATGAGGACGAAGCGGGTGGCGTGCAGCCCGCCGCGCCAGGCGAAGACGTACACGAGCACGGCCGCCAGGATTCCGCCGGTGACCGAGAGGTACGGCAGGACGGTGAACGACGTGACGCCGTACGTCATCGCGAAGACCGTCAGCACGCTCGCGCCCTGGGTGACACCGATGATGTCGGGGCTGGCGAGCGGGTTGCGGGCCACCGTCTGGATCAGCGCGCCGGAGACACCGAAGGCGGCGCCCACGAGCAGACCGACCACCATGCGCGGCAGCCGCAGGGTGCCGACGACCAGTTCGTCCGACGACGGCTGTCCGAGGACCACCTTCAGGACCTCGGCGGGGGAGACGAAGCTCTCGCCGACGCTGAGATAGGCGACGCAGCTGAGGCAGAGCAGGAGGACGAGGCCGAGCGCGACGGCGGCGGCGCGCCGGTGCAGGAGGAACGAGACGGGCCGGCCGCCGAGCCGGGCACGTACGAGGGCGTAACCGGCGGGCCGCACCCCGGCGCGCGCGCCCGCGCCCGCGACCTTCCGGTCGACAGTCGTCGTACTCACGCCGGCACCGCCTTCCTGCGTACGAGAGCCACCAGGAACGGCACGCCCAGCAGAGCCGTCATCACGCCCGCGGGCACCTCGCCCGGCGGGAACAGGATCCGCCCCACCACGTCGGAGACCAGCAGCATCACCGGGCCGATCAGCGCGGCCATCGGCATCAGCCAGCGGTGGTCGTTGCCGACGATCGCGCGGGCGATGTGCGGGACGGCGAGGCCGACGAACGCGATCGGGCCGGCCGCCGCGACACCGGCCCCCACGAGCACGGTCGCGCCGACGCCGCCCACCAGGCGTACGGCCCCGACGTTCTGGCCGAGCCCCTTCGCGACGTCCTCGCCGAGCGCGAGCGCGTCGAGCCCGCGGGCGACGGAGACCACCAGCACCGTACCGATGACGAGGAACGGCCAGACCTGGCCGACCAGTTCGGCGTCCCGGCCCGCCACCGACCCCACCTGCCAGAAGCGGAACTCGTCCAGGGCGGCGGCGCGCGTGGTCAGGACGCCCATGGTGACGGAGACCAGGAGCGCGTTGACGGCGGCGCCGCCGAGGGCGAGTTTGACCGGGGTCGCGCCGCCTCTGCCACGGGTGGCGATCGCGTACACCGCGACCGACGCGAGGGCGGCGCCGGCGAACGCGAACCAGACGTAGCCGGTCAGCGTGTGCACCCCGGCGAACGAGATGGCCATGACGACACCGACCGCCGCGCCCTGGCTGATGCCGAGGATGCCCGGGTCGGCGATGGGGTTGCGGGTGATGCCCTGGAGGACCGTACCGGCGAGCGCGAGGGCGGCGCCGACCATCAGGCCGACGACGGTGCGGGGCACCCGCAACTGCCGTACGACCTCGGCGTCGTCGCCGTGTCCCCCGCCCAGCAGGGCGTCGAACACGGCGCTCGGCGCGACGGCGCGGGCCCCGACCGCGAGGCTGAGCAGGATCGCGAGCAGCAGGGCCGCCGCGGCGGCGGCCGTCCAGCCGATACGGCGGGCGACCAGAACGCGTCTGGTGCGGTGGGTCGTCGGGGCGGCTGGCATCGGGACCAATCGGGTACTGGGGTGTGGCGAAGCTTGGTAAGGCTTGGCTAAGTCTATGCATCGAATCAAGCCATCGACCGGCCGAGGGGGCCATGCACAATGCTTGTATGACTTCGATCCCGGTCCCGGCCCCCGCCCCGCTCCCGGCCTCGCGTCCGTCGTCCGGCTCCCCCCGGCCGTTGACGGTCGGCTTCGACCTCGATATGACGCTCATCGACTCCCGGCCGGGCATTCACGCCGCCTACCTGGCACTTTCCGCCGAGACCGGCGTTCTGATCGATGCCGACCTGGCCGTGACGAGGCTCGGGCCGCCGCTCGACGAGGAGTTGGCGCACTGGTTCCCGGCCGAGCGCATCGGGGAGATGGGTGACCGGTACAGGGAGATCTATCCCACACACGCGATCACGCCGACCCTCCTGATGCCCGGCGCCCGCGAGGCCATCGCCGCGGTACGGGCGCTCGGCGGGCGGGCGATCGTCGTGACGGCGAAGCACGAGCCGAACGCGAAGCTGCATCTCGCGCATCTCGGCGTCGAGCCGGACGAGGTGATCGGCTGGCTGTGGGCGGAGGCGAAGGGCGAGGCGCTGCGTGCGCACGGCGCGAGTGTGTACGTCGGCGACCACACCGGCGACGTACGGGGCGCCCGTACGGCGGGTGCGCTCTCGGTCGCGGTGCCGACGGGCCCCTGCGACGAGGACGAACTGCGGGCGGCGGGCGCGGACGTGGTCCTGCCCGACCTGCTGGCGTTCCCCGAGTGGCTGACGTCCTACGTGGCGGACGGGCCGTCCGGGGAGACGGCGGTCGAGGCGGACCTGGCCTGACGGCGCTGCGCGGCGATCGACCGGAACAGTCCGGCGCCGGCGATCACGAAACCGACCGCCATCAGCATGCTGAGCGCGTAGGCGACCGTCGGGAACGGGTCCGTCCCGAGGAACAGTGGGGCCACGGTGACCAGTGTGGCGACCGCGCCGGCGATGAAGACGAGCGCGCCGATCCGCACCAGCCGGTCGCCGGGCCCGGCGGTCCGCGCCGGCGGTTCCGGCAGGGGCCCGGTGGTGGGTTCGGCCGCGGGTGACGAAGGAGTAGCACTCACTCCACCAGGGTAGTTCCCTGCGGACAGGAACCAACCGGCGACGTCTTGTCACCAGCCCCTGGACCATTAGCCTTGGGGACGGCGGGTCGTCCGACCCGCTGTAGTGCTATCCAGAGCCGTTCTGTGCGCGCCAGCGCCCCCAACACATATGAGGACGAGGACAGACGTGCCTACCGGCCAGGTCAAGTGGTTCAACCGTGAGAAGGGCTTCGGCTTTCTCTCCCGTGACGACGGCGGCGACGTCTTCGTGCACTCATCGGTCCTCCCTGCCGGAGTCGACGCACTGAAGCCGGGCCAGCGCGTCGAGTTCGGCGTCGTCGCAGGCCAGCGCGGTGACCAGGCCCTTTCGGTCACGGTCCTCGACCCGGCGCCCTCGGTGGCGGCCGCCCAGCGCCGTAAACCGGACGAACTGGCCTCGATCGTCCAGGACCTGACGACGCTTCTGGAGAGCATCACACCCACGCTGGAGCGGGGCCGTTACCCCGACAAGGCCCAGGGGGCGAACATCGCGGGCCTGCTGCGCGCGGTGGCGGACCAACTCGACGTCTGAGCCGTATCGGACCCGGTCCCGACCGGGGCGCGCGGCGGCCTCAGTAGGCGAGCGCCTCGACCACCATGGGGGCGTGGTTGGTCAGGCGCCACTCGTAGATCTCGGGCCCCGCCGCGTGCAGCCGCTCCAGGGCCTCTTCCAGAATGCCGCCGGTGTTCGCGTCGTTCGTCATGCGGCGACGCTATGCCGGTGCCGGGGAGCGCGTATCGGCCGCGGGGACCACTCCCCCGGGGGCCGGAGCCCTAGGTCCCGCAGGTCCCCCGGGTCAGCCGAAGGTCAGCGCGTCCGGGGAGAGCTTCGGGACCAGGCCCTCGTCCGAGGCGCGGGTGAGCAGGCCCCGGACCGCCGCGTAGCCGTCCGGGCCCAGGTCGGCGGTGAACTCGTTGACGTACAGCGCGATGTGCCGGTCCGCGACCGCCGGGTCCATCTCCTGCGCGTGCGCCCGGACGTAGGGGCGTGAGGCCTCCGGGTCGTCCCACGCCATCCGGACCGACGTACGCGCCGACTCCGCCAGCGTCTGGAGCGTGTCCGCGCCCAGATTCCGCTTCGCGATGATCGCGCCCAGCGGGATCGGCAGGCCCGTCGTGGACTCCCAGTGCTCACCCATGTCGGCGAGGCTGTGCAGCCCGTAGTCCTGGTAGGTGAAGCGCGCCTCGTGGATGACGAGCCCCGCGTCGACCTCGCCGTCGCGCACCGCCGGCATGATCTCGTGGAAGGGCATGACCACGATCCGGCCGACCCCGCCCGGCAGGACGTCGGCGGCCCAGAGCCTGAACAGCAGGTAGGCGGTGGAGCGTTCGGAGGGGACGGCGACGGTCGCGCCGGTCAGGTCGGTGTCCGGCCCCCGGGTCAGGACCAGTGGGCCGTTGCCCCGGCCGAGCGCGCCGCCGCACGGCAGCAGCGTGTACTCGTCGAGGACCCACGGCAGCACGGCGTACGACACCTTCAGTACGTCCAGCTCGCCGCGCTCGGCCATGCCGTTGGTGAGGTCGATGTCCGCGAACGTCACGTCGAGTTCGGGCGCGCCCGGCACCCGCCCGTGGGCCCAGGCGTCGAAGACGAACGTGTCGTTGGGACAGGGCGAGTACGCGATCCGCAGGGGCGGCACGGCGGCGTGGATCATGGCGACTCCTCGAAGACGGGGCTGAGTTGCCCGCAGGCGTACCGCAGCGCCTCCAGCGCCTGGCCGATACGCCAGGCCGAACGGTCGCGCGGGCCGACGGCGTTGGAGACCGCGCGGATCTCGACCACCGGCACGCCGTACGCCGCCGCCGCCTCCGCGACGCCGAAGCCCTCCATGGCCTCGGCGGCGGCGCGCGGATGACGTGCGGTCAGCTCGGCGGTGCGGGCGGCCGATCCGGTCACGGTGGAGACGGTGAGCACGGGCGCGTGGACGGCGTCCAGCAGACGCGCGATCCGGGTGGAGAGCTCCGGCGGCGGGCGGTGGACGGTGCGGCCGAAGCCCAGCTCGTCCACCGGGAGGAAGCCCTCGGGCGTCTCGGCGCCCAGGTCGGCGGCGACGATCGCGTCCGCCACCACCAGCGAGCCGACGGGGGCGTGCGGCCGGAATCCGCCGCCGATGCCGGCGGAGACCACCAGGTCGTACGGCGCGGACGAGAGCTCCGCGCGGGCGAGGGCCGTCGCCGTACCGGACGCGACGGCGGCGGGGCCGACCCCGGCCGCCAGCACATCGGCGCCGGGGCGGGAGGTCAGGACGTAACCGCCCGGCAGCCGGCGCTCCCCGGCCGTGTCCGTCGCGTCCGTCGTGTTCGGGACCGGCATGTCCGTCACCGCGCCGAGCCCGCCGCAGACCGCGTCGGCCTCGGCCCGCACGGCCGTCACCACCAGTACGCGCACGAACGCCCCTCCCTCGCCCGGAAGTCCGGCGACACCGCCAGGTGTCAGGACTTCTTCTTGAGCTGGAAGTTCCAGACCCCGGTCACGGCCCGCTTCTTCTCGCTCGTCTCGACGATGCTCAGGCTGACGGACGAGATCTGCTCACCGGTCTGCGAGGAGAAGAACACCTCGGCCGGGAAGGTGCGGTAGGTGTTCTTGTCCGGCTCGGGCTCGACGCGCTGGCCCTCGATGTAGAAGGTCCAGCCGTTGTCCGCGATCTCCGGGTCGACACCGAAGTGGATCTTGTCGTCGGGGGAGACCTTGACCGTCTTACGGCCGGAGGTGTCGTTGAGGCACTTGTCGAGCGCCGCCTCCGTGCCCACCGAGTTTCCGTCGTTGTAACAGGCCGCCTCGGAGTGCACGGAGTCCGTGCCGACCGTCAGCGTCGCGAGCGGCGTCGGCTTGTCGCAGGCCGAAAGGGCGAGCAGGCCCGCGGACATGGCGCCGAACGCGGCACCGGTCCGGCGGACCCTGGCAGAGAGAAACGGGACGGTCATGAGCCGAAGGCTATCGCCCGGCCGTGCTCAGGCGGCGCGCGGGTGCGGCGCGCCGTGCCGGGCCGCGCCGAGCAGCCCGCGCACGGAGAAGGCCGCCCCGGTCGCCAGCAGACCGGCGGCCACCGACATGCCGAGCACCCCGTTGAGCGGCAGGGCGATCCCGATCGCGCCGCCCACCACCCAGGACATCTGGAGCAGCGTCTCGACGCGGGCGAAGGCGGACGTACGGACCTCCTCCGGCACGTCCCGCTGGATGCACGCGTCCAGCGACAGCTTCGACAGCGCCTGCGAGAAACCGGCCAGGGCGGTGAGCACCGCGATCATCACGCCGCCGAAGAACACCGCCGCGAGGACCGCCGCCGTCAGCGCGAGCCCCAGCACGGTCACGATGATCAGCTCGGGCGCCCGGGCCTTGAGCCAGGCGCCGACCGCCGTACCGACCGCGTTGCCCGTACCGGCGGAGACACCCACGATCGCCAGCGAGACGGCGGCGCTCTGCCCCGCGAGCGGATGCTGCCGCAGCAGGAACGCCAGGAAGAAGATCAGAAAGCCGGAGAGCGCGCGGTGGGCCGCGTTCGACTGGAGGCCGTTGAAGACCGACGGGCCCACCGAGCGCAGGCTCGGCCGCTTCTTCGCCCCGCGCGCCACCAGCCGCACCCGGCGCTCGCCCTTCGCCGAGTCCACCTTCGGCGGCATCGTGAACGCCAGGAAGGTCCCCGCGGCGAAGATGACGAACGCGCCGTACAGCGGCCACTCGGGCCCGATCTGGTGGAGGCCGGCCCCGATCGGGGCCGCCGCGCCCGTCGCGAGCAGTCCCGCGAGCGTCACCCGGGAGTTGGCCCGGACCAGGGGGAAGTTCGGTGGGAGCAGCCGTGGTACGACCGCGCTGCGGACGACCCCGTACGCCTTCGACGCGACGAGCACGCCCAGCGCGGCCGGATACAGTTCGAGCCCGCCCGACGCGACCGCGCCCGACATGGTCAGCGCGAGCAGTGCCCTGGTGAGCATGGCCGCGGCCATCGCGGCCCGGCGGCCGTGCGGCAGGCGGTCCAGGAGAGGGCCGATCACCGGGGCCAGGAGCGTGAAGGGAGCCATGGTGACGGCGAGGTAGAGGGCGACGCGGCCCCGGGCCTCGTCGGTCGGTACGGAGAAGAAGACCGTCGACGCGAGGGCGACGGTGATCATGACGTCACCCGCGCCGTTCACGGCGTGCAGCTCGATCAGTCTGCCGAGCCCGGACTCGCCCGCGCCGTGCGCGTGCGTGGCCTTGCGGATGCCCCTCGCGGTGCCGGTGAACGGCAGGTGGAGGGCGCGCCCGACCGTCCGCCCCGCTCTGCGGAGCGGACCGGAGCGCTCGGACGACCTGACGGCTGCCACCCCGTCATAGTGCCCCCACTTCGGGTGGGGGAACGCCCGTGACGTCCCTGACGCGCGGACTTCAGCTGTTCTTCTCATTACTTTGCCGAGATTTCACAGCCGCCCAGGAGCCCTGTACGCGGACGGTCGCGGACCCTTTCCCGGGGCGTCGCACCGCCCCCGGGCTGCCCGAACTCCGGGAAAGGGGGCGTGCAGGTGGGCGGCGGGCGGTGGAGGGGGTAGCGTGCGTAGCGCGCCACCGGCGGTTGTTCTCGGCCGCGCGCCTCTTCGTCATCCCGCAGAATGGTTGACGGTAGGTGTGCCCGGGAGAAGTCGGGCGTGGACGTCGATGCGGCCCTCTGGTCCGCTCCGCCCTCGGCCCGTGCATCGTGAATCGGCCGGCGCACCCGTGAAACGGCGTAGGAGAGAAGCGAGACCTGTGAGTGCTGCGACGACTCGAAGCCGAACCCCCGACCGCCTGTGCGCCGAGGCGGTGGACCTCGCGAGGTCGGCGGCCGAGGAGGCTGCCGCGCCCGGTGTCGTCGGCGAGCATGTGGCGGTGGTGTCCGAGGGCGACCGTGTAGTCACGCACCTCTTCGAATGCAAGGAGATGGGCTACCGCGGCTGGCGGTGGGCGGTGACCGTCGCCCGCGCGTCCCGCTCCAAGCTCGTCACCCTCGACGAAACGGTGCTGCTGCCCGGCCCCGACTCCCTCCAGGCGCCCGAATGGGTGCCCTGGAGCGACCGGCTGCGCCCCGGCGACATGGGCCCCGGCGATCTGCTGCCCACCGAGGCGGAGGACCTGCGCCTGGAGCCCGGCTACAGCGGTGAGGACACACCACCGCCGAACTCCGCCGTACCGGACGCCGTCACCCCGCAGGCGCTGGCCGAGCTGGTCGAGGCGGAGGACGCCGAGGAGACGGACCGCGGCGCCGCACCGGCCGACGGGTCCACCCCGCTCAGCGTGCGCGGCACGATCGCGGCGGTCGCCGAAGAACTGGGCATGCGCCGGGCCAGAGTGCTCTCCCGGTACGGGCTCCATATCGCGGCCGACCGCTGGGACGAGTCCTTCGGCGCCAAGACCCCGATGGCACAGGCGGCACCCGCGCCCTGTGTCTCCTGCGGTTTCCTCCTGCCGCTCGCGGGCTCGCTGCGGCAGGCGTTCGGCGTCTGCGCCAACGAGTTCTCCCCGGCCGACGGCCGGGTGGTCTCGCTGGCGTACGGCTGCGGCGGCCACTCCGAGGCGGCGGTGATGCCGACACCACCCCGCCCGGCACCGCACGTACTGGACGAACTGGGCGCGGACGCGTTCCCGCTGGGGCCCGCCGACACCGACTAGCCCTCCGCCGGGGGCCCTTCTCCGCCGCCCGGCCGCTCTCGCGAAGCTGTCCGGAACTCGCTGATCCGGTGTGACCTGGACGTTCGTGCCCGCGTGGGGCGGGTGCCTTCCACATGCCGGGCACCGCGCCCCTGCCCGTCCTCCTCGCGCGGTACCTTCGGGCCGCACACTTACCGATGCGGGACCGGCAGGCGGAGAGAGCGGAGTCACAGGTGAGCGTCACGACGACCGAGGGGGCCGACCCGTTCGGAACGGCTCGGCTGCGGCGTGCGGTACTGGCCTCGTGGGGCGCGGCTCCCGCCCGCTTCCGGGAGGACGCCAACGCCGAGGAGGATCTCGCCCTCGGCGGCTACCGTGACCGGCTGATCGTGGAGCTGGCGCAGAACGCAGCCGACGCCGCCGCCCGGGCCGGCGCCCCCGGCAGGCTCCGGCTCACCCTGCGGGCGGCCACCGCCGAAGGCCCCGCCGTGCTCGTGGCCGCCAACACCGGCGCGCCCCTCGACGCGGCGGGCGCCGAATCCCTCAGCACCCTGCGCGCCTCCGCCAAGCGCGAGGGGCACGAGTCCGCCGTCGGACGCTTCGGTGTGGGCTTCGCCGCCGTCATCGCCGTCAGCGACGAACCCGCCGTCGTCGGCCGGCACGGCGGTGTGCGGTGGTCGCTGGCCGAGGCCCGCGAGCTGGCCCGGGAGACCGCCGCGACGAGCCCCGGGCTCGCCGACGAGCTGCGCCGCCGCGACGGGCAGGTGCCGCTGCTGCGGCTGCCGCTGCCCGCCGAGGGCAGCGCCCCCGACGGTTACGACACCGTGGTCGTACTCCCCCTGCGGGACGGGACCGCGCTCGACCTGGTGGAGCGGCTGCTCGGCGCGATCGACGACGCGCTGCTGCTGACCCTGCCGGGGCTCGCCGAGATCGTCGTCGAGACCCCCGGCGGCGAGCGGGTGCTGAGGCGCTCCGAGCACGGCCCCTACGTGCACGTCGAGGACAGCGAGGCCGGGGCCACGAGCCGCTGGCGGGTCGTCAGCCGCCATGGCGCGACCGCGCCCGAACTGCTCGAAGGCCGGCCCGTGGAGGAGCGTCTGCGGCCCCACTGGGCGGTCACCTGGGCCGTGCCCGTGGACGCCGACGGTGCCCCCGTGCCGCCCCGTACCGCGCCCGTCGTGCACGCGCCCACCCCGACCGACGAACCCCTGGGCGTCCCGGCCCTGTTGATCGCCTCGCTGCCCCTGGACACCACCCGGCGGCACCCCGCGCCGGGACCGCTCACCGACTTCCTCGTGGAGCGCGCCGCCGACGCGTACGCCGAACTCCTCGGCGACTGGCGACCGGTGTCCACCGGCACCATCGACCTGGTGCCGGGACCGCTCGGCAAGGGCGAGCTGGACGGTGTGCTCAGGGCCGCGGTCCTGAAGCGGCTGCCGCGAGTGGCCTTCCTCGAACCGGCCGCCCCCAGCGAGGAGTTGACCGCGCTGCGGCCCTTCGAGGCCGAGGTCGTGGAGGGCGCGGGCGCCGACACCGTACGCGTACTGGCCGAGGTGCTGCCCACGCTGCTGCCCGCCGGGCTCGAACGGCGCACCGAGCTGCGGTCCCTGACCGTGGGCCGGCTGCCGCTCGGCGAGGCCATCGAGCGCATCGGCGGCAGCGAGCGCGACCCCGAGTGGTGGCGGCGGCTCTACGAGTCCCTGGCCGGCGTCGACCCGGACCGGCTGTCAGGACTGCCGGTGCCGCTCGTCGGCGGCCGTACGGCGATCGGCCCCCGCCGGGTCCTGCTGCCGCTGGCGGAGACCCCGGCCGATCTGGCCAGGCTCGGACTGAAGGTGGCGCACCCCGACGCCGCCCACCCGCTGCTGGAGAAGCTGGGCGCCCTGCCCGCGACCCCCCGCGCCGTACTGACGACGCCGGAGGTACGGGCGGCGGTCGCCGCCTCGCTGGACGCGGGCGAGGTCTGGGACCAGGAGCGGTCGCTGGACTCCGACGAGCTGGCCGAGACGGTCCTCGCGCTGGTGCGGGACGCCGACCTGGACGTCGGCGACGAGCCGTGGCTCGCCGCGCTCGCCCTGCCCGACGAGGAGGGCGAACTCGCCCCCGCCGGTGAACTCGTGCTGCCCAGCAGCCCGTTCGCCTCCGTCATGCGCGAGGACGAACTCGCCCTGTGCGACGCCGAGCTGGCCGAGCGCTGGGGCGAACAGCCGCTGGCCGCCTGCGGGGTGCTGGCGAACTTCACCCTCGTACGCGCCACGGACGTCGTCCTGGACCCGGACGAACTGGAGCCGCGCGACGGCGACTTCGCCGAGCCGGACGACGCCGGGCTGCTCGACGCCGTCGACGTCTGGTGCGAGGACGTCCTGGACCGGCTGCCCGAGACGCCCGTGCCGCCGGTCGCCACCGAGATCGTCGCCGTACGCGACCTGGACCTCGTGGACGACGACGCCTGGCCGCAGGCCCTCGCCCTGCTGGCCCGGCCGCCGCTGCGCGACGCGCTCACCACGCCCGTACGTGTACTGCTGCCCGACGGCACGACCGAGAGCGTGCGCTCGTACACCGCCTGGTGGCTGCGCGACCACCCCGTGCTCGACGGACGGCGCCCGGCCGGTCTGCGCGCGGCGGGCGGCGACCCGCTGCTGGCCGGGCTCTACGACGCGGTGGACGCCTCCGGGTTCGAGGACACCGAGGTGCTGCGCGCGCTGGGCGTACGGACCTCGGTGGCCGCCCTGCTGGACGAGCCGGGCGGCGCCGCCGAACTGCTCTCCCGGCTGGCCGACCCCGACCGGGAGGTGACGGCCCGTCAGTTGCACGCCCTCTACACGGCGATCGCGGATCTCGACCCCGAACAGGTCACGCTCCCCGACGAGTTGCGCGCCGTCGTCGACGGCGAGGTGCGGATCGTGGACGCGGCGGACGCCGTGATCGCGGACGTACCCGATCTGCTGCCGCTGACCGGGGGGATGCCCCTGCTGCCGGTGGCCCCCGCGCGCGCCGCCGAACTCGCCGAGCTGCTCCAGGTCGGGCGGCTCGGGGAGTGCGTCACGGCGGAGGTGACGACGGAGGGCGAGGAGTACGAGGTCCCGGAGTCCGTCCACGTACTGCTCGGCGCGGGCACCCCCGACACCTACGTCGAGCACGAGCGGCTCCTCGCCGGCGGTGTGGAGCTGGACTGGCGGCGCACACCGGACGGCACGGTCCACGCGTCCACCGTCGAGGGCGTCGCCGCCGGGCTGGCGTGGTCGGCGGGGCAGTGGCCGCGCCGCTTCGAGGTGGCCGCGCTGCTGGAAGACGCCTCGCGCACCGAGGAGTTGGCGCGGGACCGCTGGTTCGACTGACGGCGCTCCGGCCGGCACCGCGCACGTCCGCCCGCGCGACCCGGATGTGTGACCTTCACGAAAAAGTCACGTCGCACACAACCATCGGTCTCCGCTCCTCGTCTGACCAGGCGAGCCAACAGGCTCACTGACACATGGGGAAATGCATGCGAATCCGCGCCACTGTTGCCGTCGCGACCGGTGCCCTGGCTCTGTCGGCTCTCGCCGTACCGGCCACCCAGGCCGCGCCCGCGGGCGACCGTCCGGGCGTGCCGTCCTACGGCAACGCCACCCACCAGGGCTCCGCCGCACCGAAGGGCACGGCCAGGGCGGCCGCCGACGCCCCGGTCATCACCAAGGCGGTGGTGAACGGCGGCAAGCCCATCGTCGTCGGCGCCAAGGCCGTCAAGAAGGTCTCCGTCTCGATCACCGCGTCCCACCCGTCCGGCATCGCCGACGCGGACGCGATCATCTGGATCGGCTCCAGCCTCGACGACCCGGATTCGTTCGGCTTCGGAGCGCCCGAGGCGTTCGACTGCGCGGTCGTCAGCGCCACCACCTCGACCTGCACCCAGACGATCACGGTCGACCCGCTGTGGCTCGTCAACAGCGACTCCAAGACCTGGAACGTCGGCGTCTGGGCACAGGCGAACGACTCCTACAGCACCCAGAACGACAAGTTCGGCAAGACCAGCCTCCAGCGTCTGTCCAAGCTGGACGTCAACGCCGCGCCCGAGCCGGTGGCGAAGGGCGGCACGGTCACGATCACGGGCAAGCTGAGCCGCGCCAACTGGGAGACGGGCACCTACAAGGGGTACGCCACCCAGTCCGTGGTGCTCCAGTTCCGCAAGAGCACCAGCACCGCCTACACCAACGTCAAGGGCGTCAAGACCTCCAGCACCGGCACGCTGAAGACCACGTCCAAGGCCACCGTGGACGGCTACTGGCGCTGGAACTTCGCCGGTACGTCCACCACACCGGCGATCATCACGGCCGGCGACTTCGTCGACGTGAAGTAGTCCGGACCGCCGGCCGGCGGTCGTGCGAAGGGCCCCGCGCACCACGCGCGGGGCCCTTCGCCGTGCCGCGCTCCCCCTAGGCCGGGTACTTCCGGTCCACCAGCCGCCACGCCACTTCCAGCAGCACCGCGCCCACGCCCGCGATCGCCACCGCCGTCCACGGCAGCTCCGTCCCCACCAGCTTCAGCGCGAAGAAGTCCTGGAGCCACGGCACGGCCAGCACGACCAGGAAGAGGAACCCCATCGACAGCACCAGCACCACCCGCCACCAGGTGTACGGGCGGGCGAGGATCACCAGCACCCACATCGTGACCAGGAACAGCGTCAGCGTCGCCGCACTCGTCTCGGCGGACAGCGAGCCCGGCCCGCTGTAGTGCGTACGGGCCAGCAGATAGGTCGCGAAGGTGGTGACGGCGGCGATGACGCCGCTCGGGACGGAGTACCGCATCACCCTGCGTACGAAGTTGGGCCGCGCGCGCTCCTTGTTGGGCGCGAGCGCCAGGAAGAAGGCCGGCACGCCGATCGTGAGCGTGGAGATCAGCGTCAGATGCCGGGGCAGGAACGGATACTCCACCTGCGTACAGACCACCAGGATGGCCAGCAGCACCGAGTAGACCGTCTTCGTCAGGAACAGCGTCGCGACGCGCGTGATGTTGCCGATCACGCGGCGGCCCTCGGCCACCACGTAGGGCAGTGTGGAGAAGCTGTTGTTGAGGAGCACGATCTGGGCGACCGCCCGGGTCGCCTCCGACCCCGAGCCCATCGCCACGCCGATATCGGCGTCCTTCAGCGCGAGGACGTCGTTCACCCCGTCGCCGGTCATCGCGACCGTGTGGCCGTGCGACTGGAGCGCGCCCACCATCTCGCGCTTCTGCTGGGGGCTGACCCGGCCGAAGACCGAGGCCGAGTCGAGCGCGTCCGCCATCCCCTCCCGGTCGCTGGGCAGCCCGCGCGCGTCCACCGTACGGTCCGCGCCCGGCAGTCCGAGCTTCGTGGCGACGGCGCCGACCGAGACCGCGTTGTCGCCGGAGATCACCTTCGCCCGGACGTCCTGGTCGGCGAAGTAGCTCAGGGTCTCGGCGGCGTCGGGGCGCAGCCGCTGCTCCAGCACCACGAGCGCGGTCGCCGTCGCGCCGGCCGTCACGTCGGGCGCGTCGAGGGCGACGCCGCTCTCCACGCGGGCCAGCAGCAGCACACGCAGGCCCTGTTCGTTGAGGGAGTCGATCTCGGCGAGCGCGGGGTCGTCGGCGGGCAGCAGGATGTCGGGCGCGCCGAGGAGCCAGCCGACGGGCCCGCCGCCGCCCTCGGGGTCGCCCTCGAACGTGGCGCCGCTGTACTTGCGGGCCGACGAGAACGGCAGCGCCGCCGTGACGCGCCACCCGGACTCGTCGGGATACGCGTCGATGATCGCCCGGAGGCTGGCGTTGGGCCGGGGGTCGGAGGCGCCGAGGGCGCCGAGCACCCTGCGTACGTACGCCTCGTCACCGCCGTTCAGCGGACGCAGCTCGGTGACGTCCATGCCGCCCTCGGTGAGCGTGCCCGTCTTGTCGAGGCAGACGACGTCCACCCGGGCCAGCCCCTCGATCGCCGGCAGCTCCTGGACCAGGCACTGCTTACGGCCCAGCCGGATGACACCGATCGCGAAGGCGACCGAGGTCAGCAGGACCAGGCCCTCCGGGATCATCGGGACGATGCCGCCGATGGTCCGGGCGACGGAGTCCTTGAACTCCCGGTTCTCGGCGACGAGCAGGCTGATGATCAGCCCGATGGCCGTCGGGATCATCATCCAGGTCACGTACTTGAGGATCGTGCTGATACCGGTGCGCAGTTCGGACTGGACGAGCGTGAAGCGCGAGGCCTCCTCGGCGAGTTGGGCCGCGTACGCCTCCCGTCCCACCTTCGTCGCGCGGAACGCGCCGCCGCCCGAGACGACGAAGCTGCCCGACATCACCGTGTCGCCGGGGCGCTTGAGGACCGGGTCGGCCTCACCGGTGAGCAGCGACTCGTCGACCTCCAGGCCCTCGGCCTCGACGATCTCGCCGTCCACGACGACCTTGTCGCCGGGGCCGAGTTCGACGATGTCGCCGAGGACGATCCCGGAGGTGGAGATCCCGGCGGCGACACCGTCCCGTCGTACGACCGGTTTCGCCTCGCCGATGACGGCCAGACCGTCCAGCGTCCGCTTGGCGCGCAGCTCCTGGATGATGCCGATACCGGTGTTCGCGATGATCACGAATCCGAAGAGGCTGTCCTGGATCGGCGCGACCAGCAGCACGATGCCCCAGAGCACGCCGATGAGCGCGTTGAACCGGGTGAAGACGTTGGCGCGGATGATCTCGGCGGTGGAGCGGCTGCTGCGTACGGGGACGTCGTTGACCTCGCCCCGCGCCACCCGCTCGGCGACCTCCGCCGAGGTCAGCCCGGTGGCGCGCCCGGCGGGTCCCCGCGGCTCCTTCGAGGGACTGAGCCGCGCGCCCGTGTCGAGGGGGTCGCGCGGCTCGCCGCCGTCGGTGCCGATTTTCGCCCGCTGAGTCATGGGATCGACGTTACGGCCGGAGGGGGGCGTTCACCCGCCGGGGGGCCCGAAGATCCGACCGAGGTACGAGAGGGGGGACCGGAAGTCCAACCAGGGCACTACGGCACATCAGGGAGCGGACTGCCGGGGGACCCCCGGGCCGTCGGGCCGGCCGGGGCCGTCGCCGGCCGCCGCGCGCTTGATCGCGGCGTCGCGCCTGCGGACGTACCAGACACCGATCAGGCCGAGCCCGCCACCGGCCAGACAGGTCCACACCCACCAGAGGTGGCCGTGGTCGGCGAACCAGCCGTAGAAGGGGAGCTGCACCAGGAAGAGGACGAACCAGATGACCGTGCCGCCGACGATGGTCGGGACGACCGGCCCCTCCAGGGGCTCGGGTGCCTCGTGCGTCGGTGTCCACTTCTCCATGGCCCCAGTCTATGCGGCGGTCTCCCGGCCGCCTCCGCGCGGGCTCTACGCGCGGAGATAGCGATCATCGAACACTCTGTTCATACTGAAACAGTTTTGCGAACGGCCGGTCCGGCCAGTTCCCTGCGTTCGAACATCCGGAATGATCACGACGACTGAGGTTGCGCATGCCCTCCCCGGACACGGCCGCGGCTCCGGTCGCCGTCGACCGCTTCTTCAAGATCTCGGAGCGCGGTTCCACCGTCGCCCGCGAGGTGCGCGGAGGCTTCGCCACCTTCTTCGCGATGGCCTACATCATCGTGCTCAACCCGATCATCCTCGGCAGCGCGAAGGACCTGCACGGCCATCAGCTCGACAGCGCCCAGCTGGTCACCGCCACCGTGCTGACGGCCGCCTTCGCCACCCTCCTGATGGGCGTGATCGGCAACGTGCCCATCGCGCTCGCCGCCGGGCTCGGCATCAACACGGTCGTCGCGCTCCAGCTCGCCCCCAGGATGAGCTGGGCGGACGCGATGGGCATGGTCGTCCTCGCCGGATTCCTGGTCATGCTGCTCGTGGCGACCGGGCTGCGGGAGCGGGTGATGAACGCCGTACCGACCGGCCTGCGCAAGGGCATCGCCATCGGCATCGGCCTCTTCATCCTGCTGATCGGCCTCGTCGACTCCGGCTTCGTGACCCGCGTCCCGGACGCCGCCCACACCACCGTGCCCGTCCAGCTCGGCTCCGACGGCCATCTCAACGGCTGGCCCGTGCTGGTCTTCGCGCTCGGCGCGCTGCTCACCCTCGCGCTGATCATCCGCAAGGTGCCCGGCGCGATCCTGATCTCCATCGTGACGATGACGGCCGTCGCGCTCGTCGTCGAGGCGGTCGCCGATGTGCCGAGCTGGGGGCTGACGACACCGAAGTGGCCGGGCAACCCCGTGTCCACCCCGGACTTCGGACTGATCGGCGACTTCAGTCTCTTCGGCGGCTTCGCGGAGGTCGGCGTCCTCACCGGTGTCCTCTTCGTCTTCACCGTGCTGCTGTCGACCTTCTTCGACGCCATGGGCACGATCCTCGGCGTCGGCGACGAGGCGAAGCTGATGGACGAGAAGGGGCGGCTGCCCGGTATCAACCGGGTGCTGTTCGTGGACGGCATCGCCGTCGCCTCCGGCGGCGCGACCTCGTCCTCCGCCACCACCTGCTTCGTGGAGTCCACGGCGGGTGTCGGCGAAGGGGCCAGGACGGGGCTCGCGTCCGTCGTGACGGGGGCGCTCTTCGGGCTGGCGCTCTTCGTCACGCCGCTCGCGACGATGGTCCCCTCCCAGGCCGCCACCCCCGCGCTGCTGGCGGTCGGCTTCCTGATCCTGGCCGGATCGGTCAGGGACATCGACTGGAACGACCACACCGTCGCCGTTCCCGCGTTCCTGGCGATGGTGACGATGCCGTTCACCTACTCCATCACCAACGGCATCGGCGTCGGCTTCATCACCTTCAGCCTGCTGCGGCTGGTGGCCGGCCGGGGTCGCGAGGTGCCGGTGGCGATGTACGTCGTCTCGGCGGTGTTCGTCTTCTACTACGCGATGCCGGCGCTGGGTCTGACCTGACGGCCGGTCCGGGCACCGGCACCGCGCGTCGGGAGCGGGTCCTGCGCTGCGCCGTAGAACCTCTCCGTCTCGTCGACGGACGCCCGGAAGCGTTCGTTGAAATCGTCGCGCGTGAGCGTCCCGACCACATGGTCCTGGACGCTCATTCCGCGTCGGGCGGCATGCTGCCGAAGCCGGTCCAGCAGATCACCGTCCGCAGGCTGAGCACTGTCGATCCCTACCGACCAGGGTCGGGGGCGGGCGCGGGAGCCCGGGTGGCTTTCCCCTGCTTCCTCACTCGTTCGAGTGAGCGAGCCGCGCTCGATGTGTGGAATCTGTGCGTCCTGCCCGGAGGAGGGGTGATCCCGGTTTTCCTTAGCATAGGTAATGAGTTACGCTAAAGAACATGGCTGATCTATCCGACGGCGACGACGTGGCCGCCGTGAACGCACTCCGCTCGGCCGTCATGCGGCTGGGCCGGCGCCTCAAGCACCAGCGCGTCGACGAGACCCTGAGCCCGACGGAGATGTCGGTGCTCGGCACCCTTGCCCGCTGCGGCTCGGCCACCCCCGGCGAGCTGGCCCGCAAGGAGCACGTACAGCCGCCCTCGATGACGCGCATCGTGGCCCTGCTCGAAGCCAAGGGACTGGTACGGCTGGAGCCGCACCCCGACGACCGCCGGCAGAAGGTGGTCACCTCGACCGAGCAGGCCGAGGCGATGCTCGAAGAGAGCCGCCGCAAGCGGAACGCCTGGCTCACCGCAATGGCGGAAGGGCTGGACGAGGACGAATGGTCCAAGCTCCGCGCCGCCGCGCCGGTGCTGGAGAAGCTCGCACACCTGTAGCCGTCCCGCCCCGGGCCGGTGACCGGCAGCGCGCTGCCCGCCACCGGCCCGTACACCTGAGGAAGTACGCGTACGTACCCGCCGTATCCGCAGAAGAACGTCGTCCGCGCCGAGGAGGCGAACCAACTTTGAGTACGGGACCCGGAGCAGACTCCGCCCCCGCACCGACCACCCCCGACCCCGTTGAACAGACCGGACCGACCCGCACGAGCATGTTCAGCTCGCTGAAGATCCGCAACTACCGGCTCTTCGCCACCGGGCAGGTCGTGTCGAACACCGGCACCTGGATGCAGCGCATCGCCCAGGACTGGCTGGTGCTCACCCTCACCGGTTCCTCCACGGCCGTAGGCATCACCACGGCCCTCCAGTTCCTGCCGATGCTGCTCTTCGGCCTCTACGGCGGCGTCATAGCCGACCGGTGCAACAAACGCACCCTGCTGCTCGGCACCCAGGCCGCCATGGGAATCACCGGCCTCGCGCTCGCCTCCCTCACCCTCACCGGCCATGTCCAGGTCTGGCACGTGTACGCCACGGCCTTCGTACTCGGCCTGGTCACGGTGGTCGACAACCCCGCACGGCAGTCCTTCGTGCACGAGATGGTCGGCCCCGACCAACTCCGTAATGCCGTGAGTCTGAACTCCGCCAACTTCCAGTCGGCGCGGCTCGTCGGCCCGGCCGTCGCCGGTGTGCTGATCACCGCCGTCGGCAGCGGCTACGCCTTCCTCCTCAACGGACTCTCCTTCGTCGCACCGCTCACCGCCCTGCTGCTGATGCGCACCTCGGAGCTGCACCGGGTCCAGCGCACCACGCGCGGCAAGGGGCAGCTGCGGGAAGGGCTGCGTTACGTCGCGGGAAGACCCGAACTGATCTGGCCGATCGTGCTGGTCGGCTTCATCGGTACGTTCGGCTTCAACTTCCCGATCTGGCTGTCCGCCTTCGCGGACGACGTCTTCCACGCCGGCGCCGGTACGTACGGACTGCTCAACAGCCTGCTGGCGATCGGCTCCCTCGTCGGCGCCCTGCTCGCCGCCCGCCGGGGCACCTCCCGGATGCGGCTGCTGGTGGCGGCGGCCGTCCTCTTCGGTGTGCTGGAGATCGTCGCCGCGACCGTACCGACGTTCTGGGTCTTCGCCGCGCTGCTCGTGCCGGTCGGCATGTGCGGACTGACGGTCAACGTCACCGCCAACTCCAGCATCCAGATGACCACCGACCCGGCCATGCGCGGCCGGGTGATGGCCCTGTTCATGATGGTCTTCACCGGCGGTACACCGCTGGGCGCCCCGCTCGTCGGCTGGGTCACCGACACCTACGGCGTCAGGGTCGGCTTCGCGGCCGGCGGCGCGGTCGCCGCGCTGGCGGCGGTCGGCGTGGGCGTGATGCTCGTACGGGCGGGCGGCCTGCGCGTCAAGATCGATATGGAGCGGGGGCGTCCGCGCGTGACGTTCGTGCAGCGGGAGCGGCTGGCGACGGCCGCGTGAGCGGGCGGCGGCGCACGGCGCCGGTCCATGGTGCCGGGGCGCGGCGGGATGCCAGACTTCCCGGATGCGTCTCTTCGCCGCCGTACTGCCCCCCGCCCACGCCGCCGACGAACTCGCCGCGGCGCTCGACGAGCGGCTGCGCGGTCTCCGCGGCGCCGACGGGCTGCGCTGGACCGGCCAGGAGGGGTGGCACTTCACGCTCGCCTTCATGGGCGAGGTGGACGACGGGCTGCTGCCCGAACTGACCGAGCGGCTCGGACGGGCCGCGAGCCGTTCGGAGGCCTTCCCGCTGCGTCTCCACGGCGGGGGGCACTTCGGCGGGCGAGCCCTGTGGGCCGGCGCCGCCGGGGGCATCGCGCAGTTGCGGCGCCTGGCGGAGCGCGCGGACGCCGCCGCGCGCCGTACGGGCCTGCCGATGGAGGAGCACCGCGCCTACCGGCCCCATCTGACCCTGGCGCGCTCGTCGGCCGACACCGATCTCCGCCCGTACGTGGACGCGCTCGACGGCTTCGAGGGCACGCCCTGGGAGGTCGGGGAGCTGGCGCTGGTACGCAGCAGACTGCCCGTCGACGGGGTGCCGGGCGCGCAGCCGCGCTACGAGACACTGGTGCGCTGCCCGACGGCGAAGCCGGGTGTGCGGCGGCCGGGCGGGAATCCGGGTGGCCGGCCGGGGAACACGCCGGGGAACGGGCCGGGGAACGCGCCGGGTGGGAAGCCCGCCGCGCGGCCCGGCGCGGACGGCCGTTAACCTCGACGCGTGGACCCCAAAACCCGTAACCGGATCATGGCCGCCGCGCTCGTGCTGATGTTCGTGATCGTCGCCGTGACGGCGGCGTTCGGCTGAGGCCGGCCGGCTGACGCGTAGGGGCCCGGCGGCACGTGAGTGCCACCGGGCCTCCCGCCGCTACCAGGCGAACGCCTCGGGGGACGGGCCCGTACCCGGGAAGATCTCCTCCAGGGACGCCAGCACCTCGTCCGACAGCTCCAGTTCGACACCGCGCAGCGCGGACTCCAACTGCTCGGCGGTGCGCGGGCCGACGATCGGTCCCGTCACGCCGGGACGGGTGAGCAGCCACGCCAGCGCCGCCTCGCCCGGCTCGATGCCGTGCTTGTCGAGCAGGTCCTCGTACGCCTGCACCTGCTCACGGATCTTCGTGTCCGCCAGCCGGTCGCCGGAACGCTTGCCGCTGCCGCCCTCGCGCTCCTTGCGGATCGCGCCGCCGAGAAGCCCGCCCTGGAGCGGCGACCAGGGGATGACCCCGAGGCCGTACTCCTGGGCGGCCGGGATGACCTCCATCTCGGCACGCCGCTCGGCGAGGTTGTACAGGCACTGCTCACTGACCAGTCCGTACGAGCCCAGTCGGCGGGCCGTCTCGTTGGTCTGGGCGATCTTCCAGCCGGGGAAGTTCGAGGAACCGGCGTAGAGGATCTTGCCCTGCTGTATCAGGGTGTCTATCGCCTGCCAGATCTCCTCGACCGGGGTGGCACGGTCGATGTGGTGGAACTGGTAGAGATCGATGTGATCGGTCTGGAGCCGCTTGAGGCTCGCGTCCACCGCGCGGCGGATGTTGAGGGCGGACAGCTTGTCGTGGTTGGGCCACGCGTCGCCCTCGGCCGCCATGTTGCCGTACACCTTGGTGGCGAGCACGACCTTGTCACGACGGCCGCCGCCCTGGGCGAACCAGGTGCCGAGGATCTCCTCCGTACGGCCCTTGTTCTCACCCCACCCGTAGACGTTGGCGGTGTCGAAGAAGTTGATGCCGGCGCCGAGCGCGTCATCCATGATGGCGTGGCTGTCGGCCTCGTTGGTGTGAGGTCCGAAGTTCATGGTGCCGAGGACGAGTCGGCTGACTTTGAGTCCGGTGCGTCCGAGCTGCGTGTACTTCATGGCTCAACAGCCAACTGCTTCGAGCGCGCTCGAAGCAAGACCCCATGTCCGACGCGGACTTGGCACTCGCGGGGGACTCATGACGGTTCGACAGCGACGACGGGTGAGCACCCCTGACGACGGCCGGCGGGAGAGGCGGACCCGGTGGACGGTGGCGGGGAGGTGCGGGAGGGCGCCGGGGCGCGACCGGTGACGTACGGCGCGCCCAGCCCCCACGCCCGGTGCATCGCGTCGGCGAACGCTCCGGCGATCAGATGCTCCCCCGAAGGGCCCGGGTGCGTCCCGTCGTAGGTGTCGCGGGCGACGTCGTACGACTCCGGGCGGGTGGCCGGCAGCAGCGGCGAGGCCGGGTCGTCCAGGTCCGCGACCGCCTTGGCCAGCAGATCGTTGAAGCGCTCGACCTCGGCGGCGAACGCCGGGTCGGTCGTGGCGCGGACGTTGGGTATGACGGGCAGCAGGACGAACCGGACGCGCGGGTTCGCCGCCCGTGCCTCGGCGATGAACTTCCGTGCGTACAGGGCCGTTTCGTCGCTGTCGGTGTAGAAGCCGAGATCTATCAGGCCCAGCGAGACGAGCAGGACGTCGGCCCGGTGACCGGCCACCGCCCCGCGGATCACCGGTGCCATGTGCTGCCACCCCTCGCCCCAGCCCGCGAGATGCCCCCACGCCCGCTCGGGGAAGTCGGCGGCGCCGTACGCGTGCGAGACGGGGGCGTCGGCCCGGGTGTCGTACAGCGCGGTGCGGGGGCCGACGATCGTGTACGGGGCGCCGTACGTCGCGTTCAGGTGCTGCCACATCCGGTAGCGCCAGGTGAGGTCGCCGGCGCGGCCGATGGTCATCGAGTCGCCGACGAACATGAAACGCATCGGGACATCATCCCCGATCCCGGGAGGGCGGCCGAGCCGGGACCGGGAAGGTGGCAGTCTTGGGCCATGGTCAAGGTCACGCGTCCGTTCCCACGTCCGCTCGCCACCGCTGTCGCGGCGGCGTTGCTCGCCCTGGTGCCCGCGGCGGGCGCCGTCGCCGGTACCACGGCGGACCCGGACCGGACCTTCCGGATGACCGACCCGCGGATCACCGAGTCCAGCGGGCTGGCCGCGAGCCGCGCGCACCCCGGCGTCTACTGGACGCACAACGACCAGGACCGGCCCCGTGTCTTCGCCGTCGACTCGCGCACCGGCGAGACCGTCGCGACGATCACCCTGCGCGGGGTCGGGGAGCCCCGCGACATGGAGGCGATCTCCGTCGGCGCCGACGGCGCCGTCTACGTCGGCGACATCGGCGACAATCTGGGCGGCGGCTGGGACCACGTCTGGATCTACCGCTTTCCCGAGCCGAAGCGGCTCGCGGACGCGACGGTCGACGCGACGCAGTTCACCGTGAAGTACGCGGACGGCCCCCGCGACGCCGAGGCGCTGATGGTCCATCCCGTCACCGGCCGCGTCTACATCGCCTCGAAGAACGAGGACGGCGGCGGGCTCTACGAGGGCCCCGCCGAGCTGACCCCCGACGGCACGAACACCTTCACGCGGGTCGGCGAGGTGCCCTGGGTGACCGACGGCGCGTTCTCGCCCGACGGCAGGGAACTGGTGCTGCGCTCGTACTTCAGCGCACGCGGCTACGCGTGGAGGAACGGCCGCCTCGGCGCGGACCATCGCGTCCGGGCCCCGATCCAGGGGCAGTCGGAGTCGGTGTCGTACACCCTGGACGGCTCGGCCCTGATGTTCGGCACGGAGGGCACGCGCAGCGAGGTCGAGCGCGTCGACGTGAAGGAGAGCGACGGCTCGTCCGGGGGCGGGGGCGCGGGCGGGAGCGGCAGCGCGGGGGAGGACGGCGTCGGGACCGACGGCGGGAACATCACGATCGGCGCGGTGGTGCTGATCGGCGCGGCCGTGCTGTTCTTCGGCTTCAGACGCCGGGGCGGTTCGTAACGGCGCACGCCCCGGGCCCAGGGCCCGTTCGCCGGACAGGTCCTAGTCGGCGCTCGCGGCGCGCCGCTCGACCAGCACCTCCAGGCCGTCGAGCAGCCGCTGGAGACCGAACTCGAAGTGGTCGAAATCGGGGCCGAACGCCTCCGCCGACAGCGTGGCCATCAGCGGGTAGCGCCCACTGGTCATCACCGCCGACAGGACCGGCTCCTGGGCCTGCCAGAACTCGTCGTCGCTCAGCCCGGTCGCCTTCTGGACCTCGACCGCCTGCACCTGGGTCCTGGCGACCCCGGAGACATAACCGCTGACCATGATCATCACGGAGACCAGCTCGGGATCGCCCAGGCCCATGCCCTTGATCCCGGCGAGCATGGTCTCCATGCCGCCGACCGCGCCGGGGCCGAGGACGGGCCGGGTCTGGTTGACGGAGAGCACCCAGGGGTGGGCCCGGTAGAGGGCGAGCTCCTGACGGGCCGAGCTCTCGACGGTCTCGCGCCAGCCGGGAGCCGGCGCGGAGGGGTCGGACGGCCGTGCGCTCTCGCCCTGTACACGGTCCAGCATCAGGTCCACCAGCTCGGCCCGGCCCGGCACATGACGGTAGAGCGACATCGTTCCCGCGCCCAGCTCGGTGGAGAGCCTGCGCATCGAGACCGCCGCGAGCCCTTCCGCGTCCGCGATCCGCACGGCCGCCGTGACGATCCGGTCGAGCGTGAGCCCCGGTTTCGGGCCACGGGTGGCCCGTTCGCCGGTGCCCCACAGGAGTTCCATGCTGCGGGAGACGTCTCCGCCACCGCTGCTGTCCGTCGTCGTCATGGCCTCACCCTAATCGGCCGCGCATGAACTGGGTACTGTGTACGCTCAATGGGTACATCGTACGCAATGCCGTGCCGCGCTCGTTTCCCTCCGGAGGGGCAGTGACCGAATACGCCGTACGTGCCGAAGCGATCCGGAAGCGGTACGGGGACACGTACGCCCTCGACGGCTGGATCGGGCCCGTTCAGTCTGCCGACTCCCCAAGCATCAGCAACGCCGAGACGTCGAGCTTCACCTCGGCGCCGACCGGCTCGGGGAGCACCACCTGCCCGCCCGGAGCGTGGATCCGGTGGCTGGCGTAGTCGTCCTCGACGGGGTCGGTCAGGACGTGCAGCGGAAGAGTGACGGCCCCGCCCCCGAGACGGGGGCGGGGCCGGTCGGCGTCGGAGGGAACGGGGTCAGAGCTTGTCGATCACGTAGTCGACGCACGCCGTCAGCGCCTCGATGTCCGACGGGTCGATCGCCGGGAACATCGCCACCCGCAGCTGGTTGCGGCCCAGCTTGCGGTACGGCTCCGTGTCCACGATGCCGTTGGCGCGCAGGACCTTGGCGACCGCCGCCGCGTCGATCTCGTCCGCGAAGTCGATCGTGCCGATGACCTGCGAGCGCTGCGCCGGGTCGACCACGAACGGGGTCGCGTACTTGGACGACTCCGCCCAGCCGTACAGCGCCCGCGCCGACGTGGCCGTGCGGGCCGTCGACCATTCGAGGCCGCCCTGGGTGTTCAGCCAGGTCAGCTGCTCGTTCAGCAGGAAGAGCGTGGCCAGCGCCGGGGTGTTGTACGTCTGGTTCTTCAGCGAGTTGTCGATCGCCGTCGGCAGCGAGAAGAACTCCGGCACGTGCCGGCCCGAACCGTGCACACGCGCCGCGCGCTCCAGCGCGGCCGGTGAGAAGACGCCGATCCACAGTCCGCCGTCGGAGGCGAAGGACTTCTGCGGGGCGAAGTAGTAGACGTCCGTCTGGGCGATGTCGACCGGCAGGCCGCCCGCCCCGGACGTGGCGTCGACCAGCACCAGTGCCCCCTCGTCGGCGCCCGCGACGCGCTTGACGGGCGCGGCGACACCGGTGGAGGTCTCGTTGTGCGTGAGCGCGTACACGTCCACGCCCGCCTCGGCCGCCGGCTCCGGGTGGCTGCCCGGCGCGGAGGAGATGACGGTCGGCTCGGCCAGCCACGGCGCGAGCTTCGACGCCTTCGCGAACTTCGAGGAGAACTCGCCGAAGCTCAGATGCTGCGACTTGTTCTCGATCAGGCCGTGCGTCGCGACGTCCCAGAAGGCGGTGGAGCCGCCGTTGCCCAGGATCACCTCGTAGCCCTCGGGGAGCTGGAACAGCTCGCGCACACCGTCACGCACCGCGCCGACCAGGTTCTTCACCGGGGCCTGGCGGTGCGACGTGCCGAGGAGAGAGGTACCGGTGGCGGCCAGGGCGTCGACCGCCTCCGTCCGCACTTTGGAGGGGCCAGCGCCGAATCGACCGTCGGCGGGCTTGATGTCAGCGGGAATCTGAATATCGGCCACGGGCGCAGCCTAGACGCTCGAAGGGGGCCCTCAGGCGAGTGGTTCACGTCGTGAGATGCGTCCGGCGGGGCATCCTGGGGGAATGGCTGAGGACCGGGAGCGGCACGGGAAGCGGGAGACGGCGATGCGTACGGCACCTGTGAAGGCGGACTCGTCGGCGGCGACGGGGGCGGCGGTCACGGCGGCGGCGACCGCCCTCGCCAGAGACCTCGGCCGGGCCGTCCGCGGCGAGGTGGACTTCGGTTCCGCCGCCCGCGCCCTGGTCACCATGGACGCGTCCAACTACCGCCGGGTCCCCGTCGGCGTCGTCGCCCCCCGTGACACGGCGGACATCGCGGCGGCCCTGGAGGTCTGCCGTACGCACGGCGTCCC
This sequence comes from Streptomyces sp. NPDC058653, assembly GCF_042716895.1. Taxonomy (NCBI): domain Bacteria; kingdom Bacillati; phylum Actinomycetota; class Actinomycetes; order Kitasatosporales; family Streptomycetaceae; genus Streptomyces; species Streptomyces sp. NPDC058653. Next base: position 250,553 of record NZ_JBHXRM010000002.1, read on the forward strand.
CGTCGTGCCACGGGGCGCCGGCACCTCGATCGCGGGCAACGCGACGGGCCTCGGCGTCGTCCTCGATCTCACCCGGCATCTTCGCTCGATCGTGTCGGTCGACGCCGAGGCGCGGACCGCCGTCGTCCGGCCCGGGGTCGTTCTCGACCGGCTGCGCGACACCGTCGCCCCGCACGGCCTGACCTTCGGGCCCGACCCCTCCACCCACAGCCGCTGCACGATCGGCGGCATGATCGGCAACAACTCGTGCGGATCGCACTCCGTCGCGTGGGGGACGACCGCCGACAACGTCCACGAGCTGTCGGTCATGACGTACGGCGGCGACGAGCTGCGGCTCGGCCGGGGGAGCTGGGACGGCGCGCCCGAGGGGCTGCGCCCCCTGGTGGAGGGGAATCTCGCGCTCCTGCGCACCGGTTACCCCACGGGTCTGCCGCGCCGTATCTCCGGTTACGCGATCGACGCGCTGCTCCCCGAGAACGGCACCGACCTCGCCCGCGCCTTCTGCGGCAGCGAGGGCACCCTCGGCATCGTCACGGAAGCCGTCGTACGGCTGGTCGAGTCGCCGCCCGTGCGGGTGCTCGCCGTCCTCGGCTACCCCGACGAGAGCGCGGCGGCCGAGGCGGCGGCCGGACTGCTGCCGTACCACCCGCTCACCGTCGAGGGCATGGCCGACGACCTCGTCCCCGGCCCGCACGACCTGCCGCGCGGCGGCGCCTGGCTCTTCGTGGAGACCGGCGGCGCCACCGTCGCCGAGGCCCGCGCGCACGCCGAGCGGATCGTGCGCGCCGCCGACGCCCTGGACGCCACGGTCATGACCGACCCGGCCGGGGTGCGGGCCCTGTGGCGGGTACGGGAGGACGCGTCCGGCACCGCGACCCGCGGCGCCGACGGCGGCGAGGCATGGCCCGGCTGGGAGGACTGCGCCGTGCCACCCGCCCAACTCGGCGCGTATCTCAAGGAGTTCCGGGCGCTGCTCGCCGAGCACGGGCTGCGCGGCACGCCGTACGGGCACTTCGGCGACGGCTGCATCCATGTCCGGATCGACTTCGACCTGTTGAGCACCGACGGCGTGCGGCGGTTCCGCCGCTTCTCCGAGGACGTCGCCGCCCTCGTCGTCGCCCACGGCGGCTCGCTCTCCGGCGAGCACGGCGACGGCCTGGCGCGCTCCGAGCTGCTGCCGACGATGTACGGGGACGAACTGACCGCTCTCTTCGGGCGGTTCAAGGACGTGTGGGACCCGGCGGGCGGGATGAACCCCGGCTCGATCGCCCGGCCCGCCCGGCTGGACGAGAACCTGCGCTTCGCGGTCCTGCCGCGCGAGCGGGTCGACGTCGCCTTCGCCTACCCGCACGACGGCGAGGCCGACGGCGTGGTGGGCGGTGACTTCTCGGCGGCCGTACGGCGCTGTGTGGGAGTCGCCAAGTGCCGTGTGGAAGGACCGAGTTCGGGCCCGGGCGTGATGTGCCCCTCGTTCCGCGCGACCGGCGACGAACAGCACTCCACGCGCGGGCGCGCCCGGCTGCTGCACGAGATGCTCGCCGGTGAGGTCGTCACGGACGGCTGGCGCTCCACCGAGGTCAAGGACGCGCTCGACCTCTGCCTGTCCTGCAAGGGCTGCCGCAGCGACTGCCCGGTGGGGGTCGACATGGCCACGTACAAGGCGGAGTTCCTGCACCACCACTACGCGGGCCGGCGGCGGCCCGCCGCGCACTACGCGATGGGGCGGCTGCCCCGCTGGCTGCGGGCGGCGGCGCCCTTCGCACGGGTGCTCAACGCGGCGGCGCGGCTGCCGGGGGCCGCCGCGCTCGCCAAGCGGCTGGGCGGGATCGCCCCGGAGCGGTCCATCCCGCGACTGGCGCCGCAGACGTTCACCAGGTGGCTGCGGGGGCGGGCGCCTTCGAGCACCCCGGCGGTGGTGCTGTGGCCGGACACCTTCACCGAACATCTGTCGCCGTCGGTCGGGCGCGCGGCCGTACAGGTCCTGGACGCCGCCGGGGTGGGCTTCACCCTGCCGCCGCGCGCGGTGTGCTGCGGGCTGACGTACGTCTCCACGGGCCAGCTCGACCAGGCCCGCGAGGTGATGCGCCGCACCCTGGACCGGATGGAACCGGCGCTCGACCGGGGCCTGCCGGTCCTCGTCCTCGAACCGAGCTGCGCGGCGGCGCTCAGGACCGACCTGCCCGAACTCCTCGCGGACGACCCGCGCGCGGCCCGCCTCGCCGCGTCCGTACGCACCTTCGCGCAGGCCCTGGAGGAGTGCGCCCCCGACTGGCGCCCGCCCCGGGTCGACCGCCCGGTCGCCGGCCAGACCCACTGCCACCAGCACGCGGTCATCGGCGACGCGGCGGAACGCCGTCTGCGTGAACGGGCTGGTCTGACCGGTGAGTTGAGCGGCGGCTGCTGCGGTCTCGCGGGCAACTTCGGCTTCGAGAAGGGCCATTACGAGGTCTCGGTGGCGTGCGCGGAGGACCAGCTGCTCCCCGCCGTCCGGTCGGCCCCGCGGGGCACGCAACTCCTCGCGGACGGCTACTCGTGCCGCACCCAGCTGGACCAGCTGGCGGACGGGGGCGCGAGGCACCTGGCGGAGGTACTGGCGGAGGCACTGGAGTCCCCCGACGGTCCGGTCACCGGACGCGCCCTCCCGCGGTGACGTCGAAGCGCGCCCCGGGAGGGAGTGGTGCGACACGGCCCGGACGACCGGCCTCCGCGTGCCCCTGCCGCAGGAAGCCGACTCGGTGGACGGCGCGTTTTTCGAGTGCAGTATGTTAGATCGGAAAGTCCATTGTGCTGGCCTGGATGATCTGGAGGAGGTCCCCGGTGGATGAGCCGCGTACCGCAGCCGTCGGTGTCGCCGTCTCCGCCCCGGAGGCCGCGGGGGCCCTCGACGGCGGTGGACGGGCGTCGAGGCGGACCCTCGCGCCCGTGGCGCTGGTGCTCGGGGGCGTGCTGTCCGTGCAGTTCGGTGCCTCCGTCGCCGTCCTGCTGATGCCGCGTGCCGGTGTCGTCGGCGTGGTGACGCTGCGGCTCGTGCTCGCCGCCCTCGTCCTGCTCGCGGTCTGCCGGCCGAGGATCAAGGGGCACTCGCGCGCCGACTGGGGCACCGTCCTCGTCTTCGGTGCCGTCATGGCGTCGATGAACCTGCTCTTCTACCAGGCCGCCGACCGCATCCCGCTGGGCGCCGCCGTGACCCTGGAGGTCCTCGGGCCGCTCGCCCTCTCCGTGATCGTCTCGCGCCGGCTCGGCAACGTCCTGTGGGCCGGACTCGCGCTCGCCGGTGTGGTGCTGCTCAGCGGGGGCGGGTTCGACCGGCTCGACCCGGTGGGCGCCGCGTTCGCGCTCGCGGCGGGGGCGATGTGGGCCACGTACATCGTCTTCAGCGCCCGGACCGGACGGCGCTTCCCGCAGGCCGACGGGCTCGCGCTCGCCATGGCCTTCGGCGCCCTGCTGACCCTGCCGCTGGGCATCGTCGAGGCCGGTTCGAAACTGGTGGTGCCCTCCACCGTCGGGCTGGCGCTCGGGGTCGCGCTGCTGTCGTCCGTCCTGCCGTACACGCTCGAACTGCTCGCGCTGCGGCGGCTGCCCGCGCCGACGTTCGCGATCCTGATGAGCGTGGAGCCGGCGGTCGCGGCCATGGCCGGTTTCCTCGTCCTGCACCAGGACCTCTCCCTCACCGACGCGGTCGCGATCGCTCTCGTCATCGCGGCGAGCATGGGCGCGGTCCGCACCCGGGCGGGAAAAGCGGCGCCCGTGGAGCCGGCGACCGGCAAAAAGTAAACCAAGCACGCTTGATTGTTTATCGGGGCGCTGCCATGCTCCGGGACACGTACGACGCCGTGTCCCGAGAGTCCGATCGGAGCGCCCCACGTGTCCGACCCCCCCGCGCCCATCCTCGACGATCTGCGCAGCGAGAGTGAGGAGGTCGACCGGCTCGTCGCCCCGTTGGACGACACGGGCTGGTCGCTCGCGACCCCGGCGGCGGGCTGGACCGTCGCCCACCAGATCGCCCATCTGGCCTGGACCGACACCGCGTCACTTCTCGCCGTGACCGACGAGAGGGCCTTCGCCGATGAGGCCGCGAGGGCGCGGGAGGCCCCCGGGACCTTCGTGGACGAGGGCGCCGAGGCCGGCGCCGTACTACCGCCTGGCCGGCTCCTCACCCGCTGGCGCGAGGGCCGCGAACGGCTCCAGGAGGCGCTGCGCTCCCTGCCCGCCGGTGCGCGTTTCCCCTGGTACGGGCCGCCGATGAGCGCACCGTCGATGGCGACCGCGCGGCTGATGGAGACCTGGGCGCACGGCCAGGACATCGCCGACGCGCTCGGTGCGCGGCGTGAGCCGACGGCGCGGCTGCGCCATGTGGCGTGGATCGGCGTACGGGCCCGCGACTACGCCTACCTCGTACACGGCGAGCAGCCGCCCGCCGCCCCCTTCCGGGTCGAACTCACCGGCCCCGGCGGGGAGTTCTGGTCGTACGGCCCCGAGGACGCCGCCCAGCGCGTCACCGCGCCCGCCCTCGACTTCTGTCTGCTGGTGACCCAGCGCGCCCACCGCGCGGACCTCGCGGTACGGGCCGAGGGCGCGGACGCCGACCGATGGCTGGACATCGCGCAGGCGTTCGCCGGACCGGCGGGACCCGGGCGGGCGGCGAGGAACGCATGACGGCCGGCACCCCCGGCGTCCTGCGGATCGCCAACGCCTCCGGCTTCTACGGCGACCGCTTCGACGCGCTGCGCGAGATGCTCACCGGCGGCCCCCTCGATGTCGTCACCGGCGACTATCTCGCCGAGCTGACCATGCTCATCCTCGGCCGCGACCGGCAGCGGAACCCGGCCTCCGGCTACGCCGGAACCTTCCTGCGTCAGTTGGAGGAGGGGCTCGGGCTCGCCCACGAGCGCGGCGTGAAGATCGTCGCCAACGCGGGCGGCCTGAACCCGGCCGGGCTGGCCGCCGCCGTACGCGAACTGGCCGGACGCGTCGGCGTCCCGGTGCGCGTCGCGCACGTCGAGGGCGACGATCTGCTGGGGTCCGCCCACGCGTGGGGCGAGGGCGTGCTGAGCGCCAACGCCTACCTCGGCGGGGCCGGTATCGCGGCGTGCCTGCGCGCCGGAGCGGACGTCGTGGTCACCGGACGGGTCACGGACGCGGCCCTCGTCACCGGCCCCGCCGCCGCGCACTTCGGCTGGGCCCCGGACGATCTCGACGCGCTCGCGGGCGCGGTCGTCGCCGGGCACGTCCTGGAGTGCGGCACCCAGGCCACCGGAGGCAACTACGCCTTCTTCGCCGCGCACGGCTCCGGGAGCGGGGTCCGCCGCCCCGGCTTCCCGCTCGCCGAACTGCACGCCGACGGCTCGGCCGTCATCACCAAGCACCCCGGCACCGGCGGGATCGTCGACATCGGCACCGTCACCGCGCAGTTGCTGTACGAGACCGGGGGAGCCCGGTACGCGGGCCCCGACGTGACCGCCAGGCTCGACACCGTACGGCTCACCCAGGACGGCCCCGACCGGGTCGGGCTCGCGGGCGTACGCGGCGAGGCGCCGCCCCCCACGCTCAAGGTCGGGCTCAACCGGATCGGCGGCTGGCGCAACGAGATCGTGTTCGTCCTGACCGGGCTCGACATCGACGCCAAGGCCCGGCTGGTGAAGGACCAGGTCGCCGACGCGTTCGCGCGGGCCGACCGGGCGCCGGAGCGCGTCCGCTGGGAGCTGGCCCGTACCGACCGGGCGGACGCCGGCAGCGAGGAGACGGCGAGTGCCCTGCTGCGGCTGGTCGTCCGGGACCCCGATCCCGACGCGGTCGGCCGCGCGGTCAGCGGCGCCGCCGTCGAGCTGGCGCTCGGCAGCTACCCCGGATTCCATGTGACGGCGCCGCCCGGCAAGGGCGCCCCCTACGGCGTCTTCGAGGCCGCGTACGTCGACGCGGCCGAGGTCCCGCACACGGCGGTACTGCCCGACGGCACCCGCGCGCGGATGCCGACTCCCATACGGACAAGAGCACTTGAGCCCGTCCCGCCGCCCCCGCTCCCCGGCCCGCTCCCCGCCGGACCCACCCGCCGCGCGCCCCTCGGCCTGGTCGCCGGCGCCCGCAGCGGCGACAAGGGCGGCGACGCCAACGTCGGCGTCTGGGCGCGCACCGACGAGGCCTGGCGGTGGCTCGCGCACACCCTGACCGTCGAGCTGTTCACTCGACTCCTCCCGGAAACGGCCGACTTGCCCGTCACCAGACACGTCCTGCCGAATCTCGGGGCGCTCAACTTCACGGTCGAGGGCCTTCTCGGGGAAGGTGTCGCCGCCCAGGCCCGTTTCGACCCACAGGCCAAGGCGCTCGGCGAGTGGCTGCGCTCCCGGCACGTCGACATCCCGGAGGTTCTGCTGTGACCGTGCTCCACTCGGCGTTGGACCCCGCGTCCCCCGACTACGCCGCCCACCGGGCCGAGATGCTCGGCAGGCTCGCCGCGCTCGGCACCGAGCACGCCAAGGCGCTGGCCGGCGGCGGTGAGAAGTACGTGGCCCGGCACCGTACCCGCGGAAAGCTCCTCGCCCGCGAGCGGATCGAGCTCCTGGTCGACCCCGACAGCCCCTTCCTGGAGCTGTCCCCGCTCGCCGCCTGGGGCAGCGACTACCCCGTCGGCGCGTCCATGGTCACCGGGATCGGCGTGGTCGAGGGCGTCGAGTGCGTCATCACCGCCAACGACCCGACCGTGCGCGGCGGCGCGTCCAACCCCTGGACGCTGAAGAAGGCCCTGCGCGCCAACCAGATCGCGTACGAGAACCGGCTGCCGCTCATCAGCCTCGTCGAGTCCGGCGGCGCCGATCTCCCCTCCCAGAAGGAGATCTTCATCCCCGGCGGCGCGCTCTTCCGCGATCTGACACGGCTGTCCGCCGCCGGAATCCCCACCGTCGCCGTCGTCTTCGGCAACTCGACGGCGGGCGGCGCGTACGTGCCCGGCATGTCCGACCACACCGTGATGATCAAGGAACGGTCGAAGGTCTTCCTCGGGGGACCGCCGCTCGTGAAGATGGCGACGGGCGAGGAGAGCGACGACGAGTCGCTCGGCGGCGCGGAGATGCACGCCCGTACGTCCGGGCTCGCCGACCACTTCGCGGTGGACGAGCCCGACGCGATCCGGCAGGCGCGGCGCGTCGTCGCCCGCCTCAACCACCGCAAGGCGTACGCCGATCCGGACCCGGTGACCGTCGAGCCGCCCAAGTACGACGAGGAGGAGCTGCTGGGCATCGTCCCCGGCGATCTGAAGGTCCCCTTCGATCCGCGCGAGGTGGTGGCCCGGATCGTCGACGGGTCGGACTTCGACGAGTTCAAGCCGGTGTACGGGCCGAGCCTGGTGACGGGCTGGGCGCGGCTGCGCGGCTATCCGGTGGGGGTGCTGGCCAACGCGCAGGGCGTGCTGTTCAGCGAGGAGTCGCAGAAGGCCGCCCAGTTCATCCAGCTCGCCAACCAGCGCGACATCCCGCTGGTCTTCCTGCACAACACCACCGGCTACATGGTCGGCAAGGAGTACGAGCAGGGCGGCATCATCAAACACGGCGCGATGATGATCAACGCGGTCGCGAACTCCCGGGTCCCGCATCTGTCGGTCCTGATGGGCGCGTCGTACGGTGCCGGGCACTACGGCATGTGCGGCCGGGCCTACGACCCGCGGTTCCTCTTCGCCTGGCCGAGCGCCAAGTCCGCGGTGATGGGCCCCCAGCAGCTGGCCGGCGTGCTCTCGATCGTGTCCCGGGCGGCGGCCGCGGCCAAGGGGCAGCCGTACGACGAGGACGGCGACGCGGCGCTGCGCGCGATGGTGGAGGAGCAGATCGAGGCGGAGTCGCTGCCGGTGTTCCTCTCCGGGCGGCTCTACGACGACGGGGTCATCGACCCGCGCGACACCCGTACGGTGCTCGGCCTGTGCCTCTCGGCGGTCCACACGGCGCCGGTCGAGGGCGTACGGGGCGGCTTCGGCGTCTTCCGAATGTGAGTGATGGTCGAATGTCAGTGATGAGGACCCCGATGATCTCGAATCTTCTGGTCGCCAACCGCGGCGAGATCGCCTGCCGCGTCTTCCGTACCTGCCGTGAGCGCGGCATCGGCACGGTCGCGGTCTTCTCCGACGCGGACGCGGGCGCGCTGCACGTACGGGACGCGGACACGGCCGTACGGCTGCCGGGCGCGGCGCCCGCCGACACGTATCTGCGCGGCGACCTGATCGTGAAGGCGGCGCTCGCGGCCGGCGCGGACGCGGTGCACCCCGGCTACGGATTCCTCTCGGAGAACGCCGAGTTCGCGCGGGCCGTGCTGGACGCCGGGCTGATCTGGGTGGGGCCGCCGCCGCAGGCGATCGAGGCGATGGCGTCCAAGACGCGGGCGAAGGCGCTCGTGGCCGCGGCGGGCGTCCCGCTCCTGGCGCCGCTGGACCCCGCGTCGGTGACGGAGGCGGACCTGCCGCTGCTGGTCAAGGCGGCGGCGGGGGGCGGGGGCCGCGGGATGCGTGTCGTCCGTCAACTGCGCGATGTGGCGGACGAGTTGAGGGCGGCCTCGGCCGAGGCGCTGTCCGCCTTCGGGGACGGCGAGGTCTTCGCGGAGCGTTACGTGGAACGGGGCCGGCACGTCGAGGTCCAGATCCTCGCCGACGCGCACGGCACGGTGTGGGCGCTGGGCACCCGCGACTGCTCCCTGCAACGCCGGCACCAGAAGGTGATCGAGGAGTCCCCGGCCCCGGATCTTCCGGCCGAGCTGCGGGCGACCCTCACGGACGCGGCGGTCGCGGCGGCGCGCGCCGTGGAGTACCGGGGCGCGGGCACGGTCGAGTTCCTGATCTCACCGACGGGCCACGCGTACTTCCTGGAGATGAACACCCGCCTCCAGGTCGAACACCCGGTGACGGAGGAGGTGTTCGGCCTGGACCTGGTGGCGCTCCAACTCGCCGTGGCGGAGGGCGAGCGGCTCCCCCCGAACCCCCCGCCCGCCCACGGCCACGCGCTGGAGGCCCGCCTCTACGCGGAGGACCCGGCGCGGGGGTGGGCGCCCCAGCCGGGGCCGGTCCACGAGCTGACGGTCCCGGGCACGGGCTGCGCGGCCCCGGCCGGGGCCCGTGCGACAGGCACCGGCCCCGCTCCCGCCCGCGCGGGGGACGGCGATCGTCCGCGCCTGCGCGTCGACACCGGTTACGGACCCGGCGACCGCGTCGGGGTGCACTACGACTCCCTGCTCGCCAAGGTCGTCGCCTGGGCGCCCACCCGGGCCGGGGCCGTCCGCCTGCTCGCCGACGCGCTGCGCCGGGCGCGGGTGCACGGGCCCGTGACCAACCGGGAGCTCCTCGTACGGTCCCTGCGTCACCCCGACTTCGTCGCCGGGGCCGTCGACACCGGGTTCTACGAGCGCCACCTCGACGCGCTCACCGCACCGGACGCCGACGACAGCGGCGCCCGGCACGCCGCCCTCGCCGCCGCGCTCGCCGACGCCGCCCGCCACGGGCACCCCGTCGGCGGCTGGCGGAACCTCCCGTCGGCGCCGCAGACCAAGACCTACGGCGAGCACGAGGTCCGCTACCACCGCACCCGCGACGGGTTCCGTGCCGAGGACGGAGCCGTCCGCGTGATCGCCGTCGCACCCCACCGCGTCACCCTCGAAGTCGACGGAGTACAGCGCCACTTCGACGTCGCCGAACACGGCGGCGACCACGTCCACGTCGACGGCCCCACCGCCTCGTACCGCCTCCTCGCCCACCCCCGCTTCACCGACCCCCGCACCGCGCCCGCGCCCGGCTCGCTGCTCGCGCCCATGCCCGGCACCGTCGTGCGGATCGCCGACGGCATCCGTGCGGGCAGCGCCGTCACCGCCGGGCAGCCGCTCATCTGGCTGGAGGCCATGAAGATGGAGCACCGCATCACCGCTCCCGCCTCCGGCACGCTCACCGCGCTCCACGCCGCCCCCGGCAGCCAGGTCGAGGTCGGCGCGCTCCTCGCCGTAGTCACCGACGTCTCACAGGGGGACGAATGAGCATCGTCGAAACGCAGGAACACCAGGACCTCCGCGCCGCCGTCGCCGCGCTCGGCCGCCGCCACGGCCGGGGCTTCGACCGCGAGACGCTGTGGAGCGAGGCGGGCAAGCTCGGCTACCTCGGCGTCAACCTCCCCGGGGAGTACGGCGGCGGAGGCGGCGGGCTCGCCGAACTCTCCATCGTCCTGGAGGAGTTGGGCGCCGCCGGCTGCCCCCTGCTCCTCATGGTCGTCTCGCCCGCCATCTGCGGCACCGTCATCGCCCGCTTCGGCACCGACGAGCAGAAACGCGAGTGGCTCCCCGGTCTCGCGGACGGCTCCCGAACGATGGCCTTCGGCATCACCGAACCCGACGCGGGGTCCAACTCGCACCGCATCACCACCACCGCGCGCAAGACGGACGGCGGCTGGGTACTCAGCGGCCGCAAAGTCTTCATCTCCGGCGTCGACATCACCGACGCCACGCTCATCGTCGGCCGCACCGAGGACGCGAGGACCGGCTCCCTCAAGCCCTGCCTCTTCATCGTCCCGCGGGACGCCCCCGGCTTCCACCGCACCGAGATCGACATGGAACTCCAGGCGGTGGAGAAGCAGTTCGAGCTGGTCCTGGACGACGTACGCCTCCCCGCGAACGCCCTCGTCGGCGACGAGGACGCCGGACTCCTCCAGCTCTTCGCCGGCCTCAACCCCGAACGCGTCATGACCGCCGCCTTCGCCCTCGGCATGGCGCGCCACGCGCTCGACAAGGCCGTCGACTACGCGAGGACCCGCCAGGTCTGGAAGGAGCCCATCGGCGCCCACCAGGCCGTCGCGCACCCGCTCGCCCAGGCGCACATCGAGATCGAGCTCGCCCGCCTGATGATGCGCAAGGCCGCGCACCTCTACGACGCCGGCGACGACGCGGCGGCGGGCGAGGCCGCCAACATGGCCAAGTACGCGGCGGCGGAGGCCTGCGTACACGCGGTGGACCAGGCCGTACACACCCTCGGCGGCAACGGCCTCACCCGGGAGTACGGTCTGGCGTCCCTCATCACGGCCTCACGCGTGGCCCGAATCGCACCCGTCAGCCGCGAAATGATCCTGAACTACGTATCCCACCAGTCCCTGGGTCTCCCCAAGTCGTACTGAGACAGGTCATTCTGTCCGTCCACGCGTCGAAGGGGTCGTCTTCATGATCTTTCACAGCGAGTACGCGGACGTCGACACGGTCGATCTGCCGATCCACGACGCGGTCCTGGGCCGCGCGGCGGAGTTCGGCGACAGCGTCGCCCTCGTGGACGGTACGGACGGCACCACCGTCACCTACGCCCAGCTGGACGTTTTCCACCGCCGTACCGCCGCCGGGCTGCGGGAGGCCGGGCTGCGCAAGGGCGATGTGCTGGCCCTGCACAGCCCCAACAGCGTGGCGTATCCGGTCGCGTTCTACGGAGCCACCCGCGCCGGGGCGTCCGTCACCACCGTCCATCCGCTGTCGACCGCCGAGGAGTTCGCGAAGCAGCTCCGGGACTCCTCGGCCCGGTGGATCATCACGGTCTCGCCGCTGCTCGAAGTCGCCCGCAGATCGGCCGAGTTGGTGGGCGGCATCGAGGAGATCTTCGTCTGCGACCGGGCGGCGGGCCACCGTTCGCTCCTCGACATGATCGGCGCCGAACCGGCACCCGCGCCCGAGGTCGTGATCGACCCCGCCGAGGACATCGCGGCCCTCCCGTACTCCTCCGGCACCACCGCGTCCCCCAAGGGCGTCATGCTGACGCACCGCTCGATCGCCACCAACCTCGCGCAGCTCGACCCCGTCATGCCCCAGCGCCCGGGCGACAGCATCCTCGCGGTGCTCCCGTTCTTCCACATCTACGGCCTCACCGCCCTGATGAACGCACCCCTGCGCAAGGGCGCGACCGTCGTCGTACTGCCCCGCTTCGAACTCGACCAGTTCCTCGGCGCGATCCAGACCCACCGCATCAACGGCCTGTACGTCGCCCCGCCGATCGTCCTCGCCCTCGCCAAGCACCCGGCGGTCGCCCGCTACGACCTCTCCTCGCTCGACTACATCGTCAGCGCCGCCGCCCCTCTCGACGCCCGCCTCGCCGCCGCCTGTTCGGCCCGGCTCGGACTGCCGCAGGTCCGCCAGGCGTACGGCATGACGGAGCTGTCACCGGGCACGCACGTCGTCCCGCTCGCCGCCGAGAACCCGCCCGCCGGCGCGGTGGGCAAGCTCCTGCCCAGCACGGAGATGCGGATCGCCTCCCTCGACGACCCCGGCACGGACGCCCCCGTCGGCACCGACGGCGAAGTCCTCATCCGGGGCCCGCAGGTCATGAAGGGCTACCTCGGCCGGCCCGACGAGACCGCCCACATGATCGACACCGAGGGCTGGGTCCACACGGGGGACATCGGCCGCGTCGACGCCGACGGCTGGCTGTTCGTGGTCGACCGGGTGAAGGAACTCATCAAGTACAAGGGGTTCCAGGTCGCCCCCGCCGACCTCGAAGCACTGCTGCTGGCCCACGAGTCCATAGCCGACGCGGCCGTCATCGGCGTCCAGGACGAGGAGGGGAACGAGATCCCCAAGGCGTACGTCGTCCGCCAGCCGTCGGCGGGCCGACTGACGGAGGCGGACGTCATGTCGTACGTCGCCGAACACGTCGCCCCGCACAAGAAGGTCCGCCGCGTCGAGTTCATCGGGGGCGTCCCCCGGGCGGCCTCGGGCAAGATCCTCCGCCGCGAGCTGCGGGCACGCGAGGAGCGCGAGAGGCAGCCGGAGACGGCGTGACGGTCGGCGTCCTCGGAGACCTCGGGGGCCGGATCCGACAGCAGCCGGTCCAGCAGCGCTTCCGTGACGTGGGGGTGACGGCCGACCCCACGGCGTACGAAAGCCTCCGGGGCGGCGGCGGGTCGAAGGAGCGCTTGCACGGGCAGTGGCGGGTCCTGAAGGGCGAGGTAGCGCACCTGGGGGACCGGTTCGTTTCTCCGGCGTGGCCGCCCGGTCGTAGCGGGGAACCCCGCGCGCGGTTCGCCGAGGAGCTGCGCTCACCGCGCACGGCACGCGGCACGCTGTGAGCGCCTGCGCCAGGTCGAAAGCAGGGCGCCTTGGGGCTGAGCGCCGGGGTGGATCAGGCGGGCTGCCTGCCGGCCGGGCCCTCCACCCACACCGCCTGCTCCCCGGCGGCCGTCACCGTGAGCCCGTAACTGTCGACGCTCGGGCGGCCGAGGCTCTCCCAGTGGGCGTACGCGGCGGTGATCTCGTCCCACAGACGTCGGGGACCGGCCTGGGTGACGGTGAACCGGTCGGCGTGGTGGCCGTCGTAGTCGACCGTGGCCCAGGACGGTCCGCTGTCGTCCGCCACATCGAGCCGTGCGGGCGCGTGCTCGCCGCTGGTGTCCCAGACGCAACAGGCTCCGGGTACGGCGAGACCGACGTGGAACTCCGCGTTCAGATCGCCTCCGGCGACGGACCAGGGGGACAGGGCGGAAGATGCCCTCCGCTCGGGCGTCGCACCGTCTTCGGTGGGCACGTCGGCGGCCGACGGGGCGGATTCCCGCATGGGCATGAACGAGGCGAAGTCGTGGAATCTGCCCTCGCCGCCGCCGTCCGGTGCCGTCGTCAGTACCAGCGTGCCGTATCCGCCGCACCAGGCGGAGTTCCATGGGGTGACGACGCGGCCGCCCGGTTCTGTCTGTTCCAGCCAGGCCGACGGGATGCGGTCGACCGAGAACGTGGCGATGATCCGCTCGTACGGAGCCCCGGCCGGCCGGCCGGCCCCGGCGTCACCGCGCACCACCTCCGGCGTGTGGCCGACGGCTTTCAGATTCCGCTCCGCCTCCGCCGCGAGCGTAGGGTCCAACTCAACGGTCGTGACCGCCTCATCACCGCAGAGATGGCAGAGCAGAGCCGCGTTGAACCCGGTGCCCGCGCCCAGTTCGAGAACGCGGCGCCCTGCCGGCTCCAGGTCCGGGTCCAGATCCAGGTCCGCCAGAGCGAGCATGCGCAGCACCATGGAGGGCATGGACGCGGACGACGTCGGTAGTCCGTCGGTGAACTGGGTGACCAACGGCGCGTCGCTGTACGCCGCGTTCAGCCACTCGTCCGGGGTGGCGCCCCGGTCGCACGGCCGGTGACCGCCGTTCCCGTCGCGCAGCCAGATGACTGCCGGGAGGAAGAGATGCCGCGGGACCGCGCGCACGGCGCGGTCGAAGGCGGACGGCAGGGGGCCGATGAATTGGGCCATCTCGGCGAGGAGTCGCTCGGTGAGTTCAGCCGTCGACCATGCTGGTGTGTCCACTTCACCTACTTCTTCGGGGGAGGCGGCGGTGTTGGCTGCGCCGGCGGGACGGGTCGGCCGGGCTGGTGGCCGTCGTCGCTGATGGGGTTACGGTGTTTGGCCGTTGCAACCGTTTCCATGCTCGCCTCCGGAATGCGTTCGTTCACCCTCCCACCGTAGGGAGCCGTGCCCGCCTCTGGCAGGGCGCATTGGCGCCCGTTGGTGGGGATAACCCCCCGCCCGATACGGCAACGCGCCCCATCGTGGCCGCCCCCGCACCTCCGGCAGGCTCCTCCGTACGGAGCTGGACTGAGCGATCACGGGGGCCAGGATGAAGCGTGCGCAACGGGTGTGGGTGGTCGCGGCCACCGTCGTCGCGGTGACCGTGGGGTCGACCGGTGCCTTTGCCGTGCCCGGTGGGCAACAGGCGCCGGAACGACGGCCGTTGCAAGCGCGGCTGGACGCAGTCGTGGGCACCGGTGCCGTCGGTGCGCTGGCGGAGGTCCGTGGAGGACACGGCGTCTGGCGCGGCACCAGCGGCGTCGCGGAGCTGGGCACCACGCGTGCCGTCGCGGCGCGCAGCCACTTCCGGATCGGCAGCATCACCAAGACCTTCGTCGCCACCGTCGTACTGCAACTCGTCGACGAGGGCGAGCTGCGGCTCGACGACACCGTCGGCACATGGCTGCCCGGAGCCGTCCCGGGCGGCGACCGTATGACCGTGCGGCAGCTGCTCAACCACACCAGCGGGGTGTACGACTACGTCAGCACCCTGCCGATGCCCCCGGGCCGGGAGTTCGTGGAGAACCGCCGGCGGACCTGGACCCCCGACGAGCTGGTCCACCGCGCGGTGGTCAACCCGCCGTCCGTCGACCCGCCGGGGTCGGGCTACTCGTACTCCAACACCGGGTACATCCTCCTCGGGCAGATCGTCGAGAAGGCGACCGGCCGGTCGTACGCCGAAGAGATCGAGCGGCGGATCATCGAGCCGCTGCGGCTGCGCCACACCTCCCTGCCGGGGACGTCCCCGCGCATACCCCAGCCGCGTCCCCGCGCCTACCTGCCCGTCGAGCCCGGCGGTACGACGCACCCCACGGACTACACGGCGATGAATCCGTCGGTGTTCGGCGCCTCCGGCGAGATGATCTCCACGGCCGCGGATCTCAACGAGTTCGTCGGCGCCCTGCTCGACGGGCGCCTGCTGCCCGCCCGTCTGCTGGAGGAGATGAAGCGGCCCGCCGTCGACGGCAAGGCGTACGGGCTGGGCCTGGCCCGGCGGGAGACCACGTGCGGCGTGCGGGTGTACGGCAACGACGGTGACACCCTCGCGTACCAGGCTTGGGCGTTCGCCACCGAGGACGGGAGCCGGCGGTTCACGGTCGCGCTGACGTCCGACCACCCCCGCGACCCCGGCGAGGCCGTCGACGCGCTGCTGGACGCGGCCTTCTGCGACTGATCCGTACCGGTACGCCACCGGGCCGCCCGACCGGTGCGTAGCCCGGACGCCCGTGCGGGAATACCGTATTCATGCTTGATCGATCCCCCGAGCGCTGTCACTCTCTGAACCTCGCACCCAGCGCTCGGATCCTCGGATGCGAACCGACGAATCCGACGGACCGCGAGCGGGAGACGGAGACGGAGACTACGTGACGCTGGTCGCGACCGCGCACGAGCGCGGAATCACCACCTTGACCATGAACGCGCCGGCGAAGCGCAACGCCCTGTCGGCGCGGCTCGTCGACGAGTTGGCCGACGGGCTCACCGCCTGTGCCGACGACCCGTCCGTACGGGCCGTGGTCCTCAGCCACACCGGCACCACCTTCTGCGCCGGCGCCGATCTGAAGGAGCCGCCGAACCCGTACACCTTCGTCGCGCTGATGCGGCAGATCGTGGCGCACCCCAAGCCCGTCGTCGCCCGCGTCACCGGCCATGTGCGCGCCGGTGGTCTGGGGCTGCTCGGCGCCTGCGACATCGTGATCGCCTCCAGCGACTCGGACTTCGCGTTCACCGAGGTACGGATCGGTGTCGCGCCCGCCGTCATCTCGATGCCGCTGCTGGCCCGGATGGCGCCGCGCGCCGCCGCCCGCCACTACCTCACCGGTGAGACCTTCGGCGCGGCCGAGGCGGTGACGAACGGGCTGGTGACCGAGGCCGTCGACGACGTGGACACCGCGCTCGCGCCGCTTCTCGACGCGCTGCGAAGAGGCTCCCCGCAGGGCCTGGCCGAGTCGAAGAGACTGCTCAACGCGCGGGTGCTGGAGAGCTTCGAGCAGTGCGCGGAGGATCTCGTACAGCGCTCGGCGTCGCTCTTCGCGACGGCCGAGGCACGCGAGGGCATGGCGGCGTTCGTCGAGAAGCGGGACGCGGCATGGGTTCGGTAGCCGCGCCCAAACAGGACCGCAGCCGCGCCACCCGCCGACGGCTGCTGGAGGCCGCCGTGTCCTGCCTCGCCGAATACGGCTGGGCCGGCTCCACCGTCTCGGTCGTCGCCGAACGCGCGGGGGTGTCGCGCGGCGCGGCGCAGCACCACTTCCCCACCCGCGAGGACCTGTTCACGGCGGCTGTCGAGTACGTCGCCGAGGAACGCACCAGCGCCCTGCGGGCCCTCGGGCCGACCGGTCCCGACCGCCGCCGTGAGGTGGTCGAGGAGGTCGTGGCGCTCTACACCGGCCCGCTGTTCCGGGCCGCCCTCCATCTGTGGGTCGCCGCCTCCAACGAGGAGCAGCTACGGGCCCGTGTCACCGAACTCGAAGGCCGGGTCGGGCGCGAGGCGCACCGGATGACCGTCGAACTGCTCGGCGCGGACGAGTCGGTGCCGGGTGTGCGCGAGACGATCCAGGGGCTCCTGGACATGGCGCGGGGCCTGGGCCTCGCCACGCTGCTGACGGACGACACGCAGCGGCGGAAGCGGGTGGTGGCGCAGTGGGCGAGCATCGCGGACACGGCGCTCGGCTGACCGCTCCTCCTGGCCGCTTCCGGTCAGATCGAACGATCCGTCACTTCCGCCGAATCGGTTCCCCATAAGGTCCTCTCGGCTCCACAACCCCGGCACCGCACACCCGTCGTGCGGCGCTTCGCCGATCCGTGGATGGGACTGGTGTGAAGTGAAGATCAAGGGTCGTCAACCGCGCGGTCGTTCATGGACGTCGGCGGTCGGGAACCGGCTCGCCGGTGCGGTGGGGGTGGTCGTGCTGCTGGTGACCGCTCTCACCGGCACGGCCGCCGGCCCGGTCGCCGCGGCGCCCCGGGCGGCTCCGGCCGCCGCCGACGCCCAGGCGGCCCCCGGATGGATCTGCCCCGGCACGCCCGTACCGGACGGCTATGTGATCACCCTCCGCGAGGCGAACGGCTGCAACGGCGCCGGCTCCTGGTTCATCCAGCCCGTGGCGAACGGGATCTGGGTCTGCGCCACCTCGCCGATCCCGCCCGGCTACTCGGTCACCATGCACGGCATCGGCTGCAACAGCAGCATCGACACCTGGTTCCTGGAGCTGGCCCGCGACTTCCAGTACGTCTGCGCGGGCTCGCCGATTCCCGCCGGTTATGTGCTCACCGGCCACCAGAGCGGTGGCTGCGGCGGCCTCGGCCTGTGGTTGCAGCAGGTGGCCCGCGCCGGCCTGTACATCTGCCCCGGTGTGCCCGTGCCGGCGGGCTTCCGCACCGCCGGGTACAACGCGAGCATGTGCAGCGGGCTCGGGGGCTGGTACCTGCTCAACGCCTGAGCCGCCTCGATGCGCTCCGATGCGCTCCGATCCGATGCGCTTCGATCCGCTCGGGTCCGCTCCGATCCGCTCGGTCCCCACGAGTCCGCTCCGGCCCTCCGGAAGGCACCGCCTGGCGCGGCGGTGCCTCCCGGCCGACGCGACCGGGGACGGCCCGTCGTCAGGACGCGATGTCGTCGTACCCCTCGATCTCGCGCGGGTCGCGCGGCCCCGGGCCCACGTACCGCGCCGAGGGCCGGACCAGCCGCCCCGTCCGCTTCTGCTCCAGGATGTGCGCCGACCAGCCCGCCGTACGCGCGCAGGTGAACATCGACGTGAACATGTTCGCGGGCACCTCGGCGAAGTCCAGCATGATCGCCGCCCAGAACTCCACGTTCGTCGCCAGCACCCGGTCCGGGCGGCGCGCGTGCAGCTCCTCCAGCGCCGCCTTCTCCAGCGCCTCGGCGACCTCGAAGCGCGGCGCGTCCAGCTCCTTGGCCGTACGCCGCAGCACCCGGGCGCGCGGGTCCTCCGCGCGGTACACGCGGTGGCCGAAGCCCATCAGCCGCTCGCCCTGGTCGAGCGCCTTCTTCACATAGGCCGTCGCGTCGCCCATCCGCTCGATCTCCTCGATCATGCCGAGGACACGGGACGGGGCGCCGCCGTGCAGCGGACCGGACATGGCGCCGACGGCTCCCGAGAGGGCCGCGGCGACGTCGGCGCCGGTCGAGGCGATGACGCGGGCGGTGAACGTGGACGCGTTCATGCCGTGCTCGGCCGCCGACGTCCAGTACGCGTCGACCGCCTTGACGTGCCGGGGGTCGGGCTCGCCGCGCCAGCGGATCATGAAGCGCTCGACGATGGACTCGGCCTTGTCGATCTCGCTCTGGGGCACCATCGGCACGCCCTGTCCGCGCGCCGACTGGGCCACGTACGACAGGGCCATGACCGCGGCCCGCGCCAGGTCGTCGCGGGCCGTGCGCTCATCGGTGTCGAGGAGCGGTTTGAGGCCCCAGACGGGGGCCAGCATCGCGAGCGCCGACTGCACGTCGACACGGACGTCGCCGGAGTGGACGGGGATGGGGAAGGGCTCGGCGGGCGGCAGGCCGGGGTTGAACGCGCCGTCGACGAGCAGGCCCCACACGTTCCCGTACGAGACGCGGCCGACCAGATCCTCGATGTCGACGCCCCGGTAGCGGAGGGCGCCGCCCTCCTTGTCCGGTTCGGCGATCTCCGTCTCGAAAGCGACGACTCCTTCGAGCCCTGGTACGAAATCGGACATCAGGCGGCTCCTCTGGTGTGACTGACGCGGAAGCGGTCGGCTGAACCGGACGACAGCTCACGGCCTACGGCCCGCCCGCCCGATGTCAGAAGTTGTCGGCGCCGATACGGATCCGCGGTCGTTCTCGTACGACTCGCGGTCCGGAACGGTCATCCGTTACCACCGTCCTGCCCAGCACGGACATCGAATCAACCATGCCACGGCTCCCGCATTGCGGGAGTATGGGTCGCGTGCCTCACACTCCTTCCCCCGAGACCCCAGACCCCGCCGTGATGCGCGAGCAGTACCGCGCCGCCGCCTTCCTGGAGACCGACCTCGCCGCCGAGCCGATGGACCAGTTCGCGAGCTGGTTCAAGGAGGCGGTGGCCGGTGGGCTGCACGAGCCCAACGCGATGGTCGTGTCCACCGCGACGCCCGACGGGCGCCCGTCCTCCCGCACGGTGCTGCTCAAGGCGTACGACGCGCGGGGCTTCGTTTTCTTCACCAACTACGGGTCCCGCAAGGGCCGCGAGATCGAGGCGAACCGTTACGTCGGCGTCCTCTTCCCCTGGCACCCGCTGGGACGCCAGGTCGTCGTGACCGGTACGGCGTCCCGGATCGGGCGCGGGGAGACGGCGGCGTACTTCCGCACCCGCCCGCACGGCTCCCAGCTCGGCGCCTGGGCGAGCGAGCAGTCCTCGCCGGTCGGCTCGCGCGCGGAGCTGCTGGAGCGGTACGAGGACCTGGCGGCCCGCTATCCGGCGGGGGAGCCGGTGCCGGTGCCGCCGTACTGGGGCGGCATACGGGTCGTCCCGGAGACGGTCGAGTTCTGGCAGGGCCACGAGAACCGGCTGCACGACCGGCTGCGGTACGTGGCCGAGGCGGGCGGCTGGCGGGTGGAGAGGCTCTGCCCGTAGGAACCGGGCCGGTAAGAACCGGGCCGGTAACCGCGCCCGTAAGACCCCCGCCCGGGAACGCAGACGACCCGCGTGCTCAGGTTCCTCCGAGGAGGAGCCGGCCGGACATACCGGCGAGCACGCGGGTCGGGTGACTGCTTGGATTGGGCCGGTGGTTCACCGGCACCGCACGAGTGCGACGACGGGCGTCAGCCCGCAGCCACCTCACTTGTCCGGATTGAAATCACTTCCGAACCACCTCCCTTCTAGTGTGCTCACCACCCTAGGAAGTGGTCCCGCGCCCCACAAGTGATTATTTGGATTTCCGCCGCACAACGATTTCGCGGAACAAGGTGTGTCTTGGGTCACCCTGGAGTTGAATGATCGTAGGTATGACCGAGCAGGCGGCAGGGGGTGCCACGGATGAGTGCTTCCCGGAGTGAGACCACTCGCCCGCCCGGCTCCGACGGACCGGAATCCGGCGCGGCCGAGGCGGCGGGCCCGGAGAGTGGGCCCGGCGCGGATCTGCTCGCGGCGCTGCTGGACGGGATGGACGCGGCGCTCTGCGCGTTCGACGCCGACGGCGTGATCACGCACTGGAACCGCGAGGCCGAGCGGATACTCGGCTGGACCGCCGACGAGGCGGTCGGGCGGCGCGGATTCGCCGGCTGGGCGGTGCGCAGTGCCGACGCCGACGAGGTGCACGGGCGCCTCATGTCGGCGATGGGCGTCCCGGGACGGCTGGTGCACGAGTTCGCGCTGCTGCGCAAGGACGGCAGCCGGGTGCTCGTACGGACACAGTCGGCCGGCGTGCGCGGGGCGGACGGCGGGCCCGCGGGGGTGTACTGCGCGTTCAGCGAGGTGCACGCGCAGATCGATCTCGAACGGTCCATCGCGCTGAGCGAGGCGCTCTTCGACGACGCGCTGTGGGGCGTGGTCCTGGTCGACGTGGATCTGCGTCCGACCGTCGTGAACGGGCATGCCGCGCGTGCGCTCGGCTCGGGCCGTACGGCGCTGCTCGGGCGGCCGCTCGGCGAGACCGTCGTGCAGGGGGTCGAGGAGCTGGAGGGCGCGCTCCACCACGTACTGGCCGAGGGGGCGCCGCGCTCGCTCGCCGAGCTGTGGGTGACGCTGCGCACGCAGGACGGGAGCGAGCGGCGGCGCTGCTGGCGCAGCGGCTTCGTCCGGCTGGCGTCCCCGCTCGCCGAGGAACCGGTGCCGCTGGGTGTCGGCTGGCTCTTCCAGGACGTCACGGAGGCGAGGCTGGCCGCGCAGGAGGCGGACAAGCTGCGCTTCCGCACCAGCCAGCTGCACCGCGCGGGGCGGGCCGCGGGGGAGTGCGAGGACCCGATGGAGGCGGCGCGGGTCTGTCTGGACTTCGCGCTCGTGGGCTTCGCGGACCACGCGCTGATCGATCTGGTCCTGGACGGGCCGGCGCCGGCCGCGCCCTACGGCGATGTGCCGCCGGCCCGGCTGGTGCGGGTGGCGGCGACGCCGGGCGGTTCGGCGGGGCCCTGTCTGCCGGTGGCGGCGGGCGGCATACCCGTGCGCTACCGGGACGGTCACCCGGCCCTCCAGGCGGTGGCCCGCACGGGCTCGGTACGCGCGAGCGCCCCCACGGGCGCCTCGACGACCCCGACCTGGTCGGTCTCCCGCCAGTGGCCCCCCGACTCCGTCCACGCACTCTGCACGGTGCTGCGAAGCCGGGGCAGGACGCTCGGCGTGGTCACCTTCCTTCGGGCCGCCACCCGCGCATCCTTCGAACGCCAGGACGCGGTGTACGCGGAGGACGTGACATCCCGGATGGCATTCTCCCTGGACCTCCTGTCCACGCTACCGACGCAGAACGAGACCGACGCCTGAGGCTCTGGGTGGCCGGAGGGGCCTGAGGGGCCTGAGGCGCCGGACCGCCGGGCGCTGAAGGCACCGCGTGGCTGGAGAACCAGCCAGGGGCCTGAAGGACCGCGCGGCCGGAGGCGCGGTTGGGCCCGAGGCCCCGGAGCGGCCGGAGCCCGGGGCGCCGCGTGGCCGGACGAACGGCTGGGGGCCGAGCCACCGGGTGGGCCGGGGGCGGCCCGGTGCCGGCGCCCCGGCTGGGGGTCCGAGTCACGGGCGCCGCCCGGCGCCCGAGCCACCGGGGTGGTCCGGCGCATGAGCCGGGGCCGGGCCGCCGCGTGGACGGGGCCCGAGTCGGCAGGTTGGGCAGGCCCGGCGCCCCCGGGGGTTCAGTGGCGGTAGAAGATGCGGTCGCCGTATTCCGTCATCACCCGGCGGTTCCACTCGTGGCCGCCGTCCACGTTGCCCGAGCGCAGCAGGGGCGGTTCGATGCCGCGGTCGACCAGGCCGCCCGCCGCCGTCGCCACCATCGCCTGCATCAGCGCGCTCGTCACGACCGTCGACGCCGGTGCGAACGGCGCCTCGATGCCGTCTGTCGACAGCTCCGCGTCGCCCACCGGGATCTTGCTGTCCAGGACGATGTCGCAGTGGTCCTTGAGGTAGGTCCCGGACGCGTGACGGGACTTCGTCTCCGTCGCGTACGCCACCGACGTCACCCCGATCACCTTCAGACCCAGCGCCCGCGCGTTCAGCGCCATCTCCACGGGGAGCGCGTTGCGCCCGGACAGCGAGATGATCACCAGGACGTCGCCGGACGTCGCGGGGCTGGAGTCCAGCACCGCGCTCGCGAGGCCGTCGACCCGCTCCAGCGCGGAGCCGAGTGTCGCGGGCATCACGTCGACGCCCATCACGCCCGGCACGTTGAGCAGATTCATGACGGCGAGACCGCCCGCACGGTAGACGACGTCCTGCGCGGCCAGCGACGAGTGCCCGGCGCCGAACGCGAAGACGCGGCCACCGGAGGCCACTGTCTCGGCGATCGCCTTCCCGGCCGCCTCGATGTTCGCGGCCTCCTCTTCGCTTACGCGCTCCAGCAGACCGATCGCGGCGCCGAAGAACTGACCGGCCAGCGTGCTCTCGCTCATCGAGAGACCTTCCGTAGGGGGTGGGAGAAGGGCGGAGAAGAAGACGGACAGGGCAGGGACCGCCCGTGCCGCGGATCACGTTGCGGTCTGGACCTTTACCGTGTCAATACGGCTTCGTCCTCGGCGGCCTCCCGCACGGCACGGTTGTCGGTGCGATGCGTCAGAATTGAGCGCGGGGCCTGCGCACGGTTGTTTTCATGTCACAGCATCGAGGGGCACGTATGTCCGGACTGATCGACACGACGGAGATGTATCTCCGCACCATCCTCGAACTGGAAGAGGAAGGTGTGGTCCCCATGCGCGCCCGGATCGCGGAGCGGCTGGATCAGAGCGGGCCCACGGTCAGCCAGACCGTGGCGCGCATGGAGCGGGACGGACTGGTCCAGGTCGCGGGCGACCGGCATCTGGAGCTGACGGAGGAAGGGCGCCGGCTGGCGACACGCGTGATGCGCAAGCACCGCCTCGCCGAGTGTCTGCTGGTCGACGTGATCGGCCTGGAGTGGGAGCAGGTGCACGCGGAGGCCTGCCGCTGGGAGCACGTGATGAGCGAGGCGGTCGAGCGCCGGGTGGTGGAGCTGCTGCGGCACCCGACGGAGTCGCCGTACGGGAACCCGATCCCGGGCCTGGAGGAGCTCGGCGAGCACGCCGAGGCCGACCCGTTCCTCGACGAGGGCATGGTGAGCCTGGCGGATCTGGACCCGGGCACCGAGGGCAAGACGGTCGTGGTGCGCCGGATCGGCGAGCCCATCCAGACCGACGCCCAGCTCATGTACACGCTGCGACGGGCCGGCGTACAGCCCGGCTCCGTGGTGAGCGTGACCCAGTCGCCGGTCGGCGGGGTGCTCGTGGGCAGCAGCGGAGAGGCCGCTGAGCTGGACTCCGAGGTCGCGTCGCACGTCTTCGTCGCCAAGCGCTGACGTCCCCCGGGGACCCTGGTCCCGGCCCCCGGACCCCGCCCCGGGTCCCCGGGGCGGGGGTCTTGGCATCCGGTGGTGACTGCGGAGAGTATTCCTTCGACAGCGGAGAATACGAAATCCCGGCGGAATGGCAGCGGGCGGGCGATTCGCGTGCCAGGCTGACTCGGGGGCATATGACCGAGGGGGCGTCGTGCGGGTCGGGCCGAGCCCGGCAGGATCCACACGGCACCCGCCGGGAGAGTCCTCCGGTCGGGGCGGATCGGGGAGCGGTGCGAGGGACCACGACCCGGCGGACCCGGGAGACACCCCCTGGAGTCCGAGGGCAGCGGGCGCGGAGCATTCTTCGCGGCCGAGGAGGGAGCGGGGCTGTGTGCCTGACGCTTGTCGCTGTGCCTGCCGCTGTGGCCGCTTCGATGCCTGCCGCGCGCCGCGCCCGGCCCTGCCCTGACGGCAAGGGCCCCGGCGCCTCGCGGCGCCGGGGCCTGTCCTCCCCATTTCCGACCCGGAGCCCCGAGCTCCCAGGGTCGGTCCCCACGGACCCTCATCCCCGAGTGGTCCGCCTCCCGCAGAAGATCTCCCCCGCGTCGCTCGGGACAACCGTTGACCATGGTCACTCGTACGAGCGGTGTTGGGCGCGGCAGCCAAGTTTTCGAATAGGAGTTCGATAGTCTGGCGCGACCGAACGGCACGGAATCGGGCCGGTGCCATCGGACTCGACCACTCAGGACCGAAGGGGGTGCCAGGGCACATGGTGCAGCGCATCGATGTGAGCGGATTCGACGGGCTGCCGCTCGCAGCCTGGGAGTTCACCGACAAGCCCACGGAGCGGGGCGAGACCGGGAGCACTCCGGGAGTGCTGCTGCTCCACGGCCTGATGGGCCGCGCCACGCACTGGGCCCCCACCGCGCGCTGGCTCTCCGGGCGCCATCGGACCGTCGCGCTCGACCAGCGGGGCCACGGCCTCAGCGCCAAGCCTGCCGACGCGTCGTACACCCGTGAGGCGTACGTGTCGGACGCCGAGGCCGTGATAGAGCAGCTCGGCCTCGCCCCGGTCACCCTCGTCGGTCACGCCATGGGCGCGCTCACCGCCTGGCAACTGGCCGCGAAGCGGCCCGACCTGGTCGGCGCGCTGGTCATCAGCGACATGCGGGCGTCCGCGCTCGGGGCGGCGTCGCAGCGTCAGTGGGACGACTGGTTCGACTCCTGGCCCGTGCCGTTCGCCACGCTCGCCGACGTACGGAAGTGGTTCGGCGAGGACGATCCCTGGCTGGAGCGGCCGAATCCGGGCCGGGGCGAGTTCTTCGCCGAGGTGATGACCGAGCGGGCCGACGGCTGGTGGCCGGTCTTCTCCCGCAGCCAGATGCTCAGCTCACGTGCCACCTGGGTCTACGACGCGCACTGGGAGGAGCTGGCGCAGGTCCGCTGTCCCACGCTGGTCGTGCGGGGCCTGGACGGCGAGTTGGGCCGCGCGGAGGCGCAGGAGATGGTGCGGGTCCTGCCGCGCGGGCAGTACGCGGAGGTGGACGACGCCGGTCATCTCGTGCACTACGACCAGCCGGAGGCCTGGCGCGCCGCGATAGAGCCGTTCCTGGACGGCGCGTTGACGCCGTAGCGCGTGCGTCCGGCGACGCCCGGCCCGCATCGTTTGGGACCGGGCGATTTGGATGATTCAGACGTTCGGACGATTCGGACGTTCAGACCGCCCTGCCCGTGAGCCGCAGCGGGGTGACGCGGATCGTGACGCGTACGACCTCGGGCGGCAGGTCCAGATACGTCCGGCCGGCGCCGGGCCCCTCGTACTTCTCGGCGAGCGCGACGGCCGTCCGTCTGCCGATGTCCTCGGTCACGGTGGCCGTGCCGCGTACCTCGACGTAACTCTGCGGGTCGGCCTGGTCGAACACGCAGACGCTGACCCGGGGTTCGGCGGCGAGGTTCGTCACCTTGCGCCGCCCGGCCCGCGAGGAGATGACCAGCTCGTCGCCGTCGGTGCCGACCCAGACCACGGAGGTCTGGGGGCTGCCGTCCGGGTTGATCGTGGACAGGACGGCGGGGTTGCGGCCGTCGAGGACCTTCCGGGCGGCAGCGCTGAGTGTGACAGTCATACCGGCGAGCCTATGGCCTCCCCGCCGGACAGGACCGGGGAGGAGCGGCTGCCCGCTCACGCCCCCGGCCCGGCCCGCCCCTCAGCCCTTGCTCACCGCCGTCAGGATCTCCGGCAGGTTCGATGCCGTTCGTGGCGCGGCCAGCCGGACCCCCGCCCACGCGATCCCCGCGCCGTACGCCGTACCCACCGGCAGCAGCAGCCACGTCCAGGCGTTCGCGCCCGAGACGTGCAGGGCGATCGTCAGGCCGATCACCGGGGCGCACAACAGCGCCCCCGCGACCATGCCGCCGAGGATGGAGATCCACGCCAGCCCCGCCTGCCCGGGGGCCACGTTCTTGTACGCGCTGTCCTGCGGGATCGAGTACGGGAAACGCGCCGACGCCAGCGCGCCCGTCGCCATCATCGCGCCCAGCAGCGCGAAGGAGAGCCCGAGCGCCTCCGGCAGCGCCTGCCAGTCGCCGAGCAGCCCGGCCGTGAGGACCGTCACCAGCGCCGAGTACGGCAGCGTGATCACCAGCAGGGCGTACGCCCGCGCCCGCAGTTCCAGATACGCGTCACGCGTCGAGGAGATCGTCAGGGCCACCATCCAGAACGCGGAGGTGTCCTGCCCGAACTGGTTGTACATCTGGATGCCGAGCATCCCCGCCGCGAAGCAGGAGAGATAGATCGAGCCGTTGCCCTGAAGGGCGTTCACCAGCGGCACGATCAGTCCGACCGCCAGCGAAGTGACCCACGCCGCCTTGGTCTTGGGGTCGCGCCACACGTACCGCAGGCTGCGCAGCATCACCGCGCCCGTGCGCCCGTCGGGCAGCAGCCCGCCGAGCCCGGACCCCGACTCCTTGCGGGCCGGTCCCGCGGACGCGGTGATCGTCGAGCCGTCCGGGGCGGTCATCAGCCTCACCAGCGACCGGCGCCACCAGTACAGGAGAGCCGCCAGCGCGGCCAGCGACAGCAGCAATTGGGGCACCGCCCGCCCGTACGCGCCCTCGCTCACCGAGTCCACCGCGCCGATCGCGGACGCGGGCGGCAGCCACCGCAGGACGTCCGCCACCGGTTCGAGCGCCGAGAGCCCGCCCGCCTCACCGAGCCGCTGTACGCCGAAGTTGACGAACTGGATACCGACGGCGATCACCAGACCGCTCAGCAGCGCCAGGTCCCGGCCCTTGCGCGAGGTCAGCAGCCGGATGTTCGCGGCGGCCACGGCCCGCGACAGCGCCACGCACACCAGCAGCGCCAGCGGTACGACGAGGACCGACACCACCACGGCGGCGGCCCCGTGCGCCACGGCGATCGCCGAGCCGAGCACCAGACAGAGCGTGAACAGCGGCCCGATCCCCACCAGGGACGCGGCCAGCAGCGCGCCGATCAGCGCCTGGGGCCGCAGCGGCAGCATCACCAGCCGGCTCGGGTCGAGCGTCTCGTCCCCGCTGGGGAAGAAGAGCGGCAGCATCGCCCAGCCGAGGGCCATCAGCGCGGTCAGTACGACGACGAGGGTGGCCGCGTCGTCGTTCCCGCGCAGCAGGACCAGGCCGAGCAACTGGCCGGCGGCGATGAGGAGCGCGAAGACGACGGAGGCCACGTACGCGGCGGTACGGCCCGTGGACTGCCGCAGCCCGTTGCGCAGCAGCGACAGCTTCAGCCGTACGAAGACGGGCGCCAGCGCGCGGGTCCCGAGGGTGACGACCGGCGTCGTACCGGAGCCGACGGGCCCGGCCGGTCCGGCGGGACCCGTGGCGCCGGCGGGACCGGCCGGACCCACCGCGTCCGACAGGCCCGCGCTCACCGGGCACCGCCCAGCCAGTCCAGGGACTCACCGGTGTCGCGGCCCTGCGCGCCGACCAGTTCGAGGAACGCGTTCTGGAGCGACGGCGCGTCGCCCCGTACCTCCGCGAGCGTCCCCTGCGCGCGGATCCGGCCCGCCGCCATCACCGCGACCCAGTCGCACAGCGACTCGACCAGCTCCATCACATGGCTGGAGAAGACGACGGTCGCGCCGGACTCGGTGTAGCGCTCCAGGACGCCGCGGATCGTCTGCGCCGACACCGGGTCGACGCCCTCGAACGGCTCGTCCAGGAAGAGGACTTCGGGATTGTGCAGCAGCGCCGCCGCGAGCCCGATCTTCTTGCGCATACCGGTCGAGTAGTCCACCACCAGCTTGTGCTGCGAGCCCGACAGGTCCAGTACGTCGAGGAGCTGCGTCGCGCGCTTGTCGACCTCGTCACCGGGCAGCCCCCGCAGCCGGCCGGTGTATCCGAGGAGTTCGCGCCCGGACAGCCGCTCGAAGAGCCGGAGCCCCTCGGGCAGTACGCCGATCCTGGCCTTGACGGCCGCCGGGTCGCCCCAGACGTCGTGGCCGGCGACCTGGACCCGGCCCATGTCCGGCCGCAGCAGGCCGGTCACCATGGAGAGCGTGGTCGTCTTGCCCGCGCCGTTCGGGCCGACGAGACCCACGAACTGGCCCGCCGGCAGGTCGAGATCGATCCCCGCGACGGCGACCTGCTCACCGAAGCGCTTCCACAGGCCCTCCACACGCACGGCGGGCGGGGCGGCCGTACGCGCCCCGCCCGCCGCACCCACGGCGTCCGCCGCCCCCGGCGCCGCCCGCTCCGTTCGTCCTGTCCGCTCCGCCGCTCGGTCCGGTACGTGATCCGGCATGCCGCACTGCCCTTCAGGTGTCCCTTTTCGAGGTGTCGAGAAGTCCCACCATAAGACCGCGCCCCCCGGGGCTCCTCAGGGTCGAAGGGCGCGCGCCGCCGCCGCGTCCCGCCCGCACGCGTACGCCAGCGGGCTGATCAGCTCCTCGACATCGGGCAGCCAGCGGTTCGCCGGGGTGGGCCGCCGGGCCCACTGCACCGCGCCGACGCCACCGACCCGGGTGGGCGGCGCGGCCACGTACCGCGCCTCGCCGAGCGCCAGCAGATCGATCGCCGACGCCGACCAGCCCAGCTTCCTGACGAGGTCGCCGACCTTCAGCGAGCCGCCGGGCAGGACGAAGAAGAGCATCCGGCGGGTGGGGGTGCAGGTGACCGGGCCGAGCGCCATCCCCATCCGCTCCATCCGCGCGAGCGCCAGGAACCCCGCCGACTCCGGGACGTCCAGGGCGTCGAACGTGCGGCCCGTCGGCAGCAGGATCGAGGCGCGGGGCTGCTTCGACCACAGTCTGCGGGCGGCGACCCCGCTGCCGGTCGCCTGTGCCGCCCAGTCGGGGCGGGTGGGATGCGCCCCCGGAGCCGGGCAGTCGGAGCGGTCGCAGGAGCAGCGCTCGTGGCCGCCCACCGCCTCCAGCCAGGTGCCGGGGAACACGTCCCAGTGCCGTTCCTCCGCGTACCGCACGGCGGTGTCGAGCAGCAGGTCGCCCCGCTGCTTGGGGATCTGCGCGGCGTCCGTGACGCCCGTCACTCCGATGGTCTTGTCCACGGAGAGCACAACTCCCGCCCGCAGCTCGGGTTACGGGCGCCCGGGGCCGTTGCCGAAGAGGCTCGATCACGCACGCGGGGCGCACTGATGCATGGGCGGGGGCGCGCACGAGGTTGCGGCGCGTAGATGGGTAACCACATTCGGTGACCGAGGGTTGCCATCAGGGAGGCGTGAGGCGAGTCACACACCTCGACGCCGAGCGGGGGGCGTTTCCCAGAAGTTACCGAAGATTGCTGATTTCGACCATCGCACGCATTCACGGCATAACTGCCGGGCAGTGATCACTCCGTCGATCACTGCGGCCACAGGGGGTATCCATTGGCAGCCAGGCCTCTCGTCGCCCGACAGCCGAACGAACGGTTGCAAACACTCATCCAGGAAGCCGGCTGTTCCAACGCCGGCCTCGCCCGTCGGGTCAACATGGTCGGGACCGAGCGCGGTCTCGACCTCCGCTACGACAAGACATCCGTGGCGCGCTGGCTGCGCGGGCAGCAGCCGCGCGGCCGGGCCCCGGGCATCATCGCCGAGGCGCTCGGCCGCAAGCTGGGGCGCACGGTCACCATCGACGAGCTCGGGATGGCCAACGGCAAGAATCTCGCCTCCGGCATCGGCCTCCAGTTCTCGCCGACCGTCGTCGGCGCGATCGAGCAGGTCTGCGAGTTGTGGCGCAGCGACGTGGGCCGGCGGGACTTCCTCTCCGGATCGGCGGTGGCCTCGTCGGCGCTCGTCGAGCCGAGCAGGGACTGGCTGATCACGGGCGCCGACGCGTCGGTGGCGCGCAACACCGGCGCGCGGGTGGGGGATTCGGACGTCGCGGCGGTCGCCGCCATGACCGAGGCCCTGGTCGACCTGGACCACCGCTACGGCAGCGGCCATGTCCGCCCGGTCGTCGTGCACTATCTGAACAGCGTGGTGTCCGGCCTGCTCTCGGGTTCGTACCGGGAGGCGGTCGGCCGCAGGCTCTTCGCCAACGTCGCCCGGCTCACCGAGCTGGCGGGGTACATGGCGGTGGACACCGGCCAGCCGGGGCTCGCCCAGCGGTACTACATCCAGGCCCTGCGGCTCGCCCAGGCCGCGGGGGACCGGGGGTACGGCGGCTATGTGCTGGCCGCGTCCATGAGCCATCTCGCGGCCCAGCTCGGGAACCCGCGCGAGATCGCCCAGTTGGCGCGGGCCGCGCAGGAGGGCGCGCGCGGACAGGTCACCCCGAGGGCGCAGGCCATGTTCCTGGCCGCCGAGGCCCGGGGGCACGCGCTGATGGGTGACGCCGGCCAGTGCCACGCGGTCGCGGGCCGGGCGCTCACCGCGCTGGAGCACGCGGATCCGGAGACCGACGACGACCCGGTGTGGATCGCGCACTTCGACCACGCCTATCTCGCCGACGAGTTGGCCCACTGCTACCGCGATCTGGGACAGCCCGAGGCGGCGGCGCGCCACGCGTCCGACTCGCTGGCGGGACACCCCGAGACCCGGTCCAGGCGGCGGGCGATCGGCCTCGTCCTGCTGGCCACCGCCCAGGTCCAGCAGCGTGAGGTGGAGGAGGCCTGCCGCACGGGCATGCGCGCGGCGGAGCTGCTCGCCACGTTGCGCTCCAGCAGGGGGGCGGAGTATCTCGAAGACCTCCAGCAGCGGTTGGAGCCGTACGGCTCGGAGCCGGCGGTACGGGAGTTCAGCGCCCGGCTGGAGATGCAGGCCGCGTGACACGGCTTTGCTACAACTTCCGCCCGGGGCGGGGGAGGTGGCGCTGCCGTGCCGCAGTCGTACGGCCACCGTGCGGAGTTGGCGCGGTGGCCGGCGGGGCGGGGTGTGCCCCTGGCGCGGCTCCGTGACCGGGACGGATGGGGGGTGGGACCGGTCGCGGGGCCGGCGGGACACGCGTGTCCGATTGGTCGCCGACGCCGGGAAGCTGTCTTGAACAGGGGGGTTGTGACTGGTTCCAGGCGCGTGGCAGGGCCGCTGAAACACCCGGTAGCGTGAACTGACGATTCCGTAGGTCCACACTAGGAGTCCCGGTGACGCAAAGCGGACAAAGGGACGAGCCGCAGTCGCCTGCCGCTCGGCCCGCGCACGAAGGCATCGTGCTGCCCGCCGACGGCGGTCCCCCCTTGATCCCCGGCGCACCCCCGGCCGACCAGGTCGCGCCGGCGGGCGGGCAGCCGTGGGGGCAGCCCTGGGGGCCGGGTGCGGCACAGCCGCAGCCGGAGCCGCCCCAGCAGGACTCGGGTGCCTACGGGTCCTACGAGGAGCCGGGGGCGTACGGGGGCGGAGGCGGGGGCTACGGCTACCCGCAGCAGGCCCGGTCGCCTCAGCAACCGCAGCAACCTCACCAGCCGCAGCAGCCGGAGCAGCAGTACCAGCCGCCCCAGCAGCAGTCGTACCAGCAGCCCCCGCAGCCGCTGCCGCCCGCCCACCCGGGGCCCCTGCCACAGGCGTTGCCCCCGCAGCAGGAGCCCCCGGGGGCGTACGGGACGCAGGGAGCCGGCGGGTACGGCGCACAGCCCCTGCCGGCCGAGGCGCCCCCCGGCGGAGCCGCGGACGCGACGCAGTACATACCGCCGGTCCCCGCCGCGGGCGGTCCGGCCGACGCGACCCAGTACATACCGCCGGTGCCTCCCGGGGGCGGTCCCGCCGACGCCACGCAGTACATACCGCCGGTGCCGCAGTACCAGCAGGGCCAGAACCCCGGCGGGCTGCCGCCGGAGCGCCCCGCCGAATCCACCCAGTACCTCGGCGCCGCCCAGCCGGGCCGGCCCGCACAGGGCACCTCGGAGGCGGACGCGACGCAGTTCATCGCGCCCGTCCCGGTGGACCCCACCGACATCCCAGCCGTGCCCCCGGGCGCGCCGTACGGCATCAGGCCCGGCGCCCCCGGCGACCGTCAGCCGCCCGCCGAGTTCGACAGCCTCTTCCGCACGGAGACCCCCGGCGGCGGCGGTGCGGTGCCCGACGAGACCCAGCAGTTGCCGCACTTCGATCCCGCCGCGGCCCCGCCCCCGGGGCCGCGAGCCGGCGCGGGTCACGGCCGCAGGCGCGCCGCGCCGGGCCAGGGACAGCAGGGGAACTCCCAGCAGGGCCACGGACAGCAGGGCCACGGCCAGGGCGGCGCCCCGCCCCCGTACACACAGCCGGGCGCCCCGGGGGACCCCTCGGGCCCGCAGGGCCGGGCCGCCGGCCGCCGCAAGTCCTCACCGCTCCCGCTGATCGCCGCCGTCGTCGTCGGCTGCGCGGTCCTCGGTCTCGGGGCGGGCTGGCTGATGAGCGGGGACGACTCCGAGAAGCAGGACAAGAACCAGACGGTGTCGTCGGAGTCCTCGCCGTCCGGTCCGGACGGCGAGGCGGCCGGCGAGGACCCCGCCAAGCCGCAGGCCGAGGAGCTCGACAAGCTTCTCGCCGAGAGCAACGACAGCCGCTCGGCGGTGATCAGCGCGGTCGAGTCCATCAAGGGCTGCAAGAACCTGGACCAGGCCGTCACCGATCTCAAGGACGCGGCCGACCAGCGCCGCGACCTGGTCTCCCGGCTCAAGGAAGTGACCATCGACAAGCTGCCGCAGCACGGTCAACTGTCGAACTCGCTGACCGACGCCTGGCAGGCCTCCGCGTCGGCGGACGACCACTACGCGACGTGGGCGGCCGAGGCGAAGACCAAGAAGGGCTGCAAGGACGGCAAGGCCCGTACGACGAAGGCGGCGGCCGAGGGCAACCGCGCGAGCGGCGAGGCGACGGCGGCGAAGCAGAAGGCGTCGGGTCTGTGGAACGGCATCGCGTCCAAGTACGGCCTCACGGAGCGGGCCCCGACGGAGCTGTGACGGTGCGCGGCGAGTGCGTGGGACGCCGGGCGGGCGGACGCCCGTCCGGCGCCGGTGGCCCCGCGTGGGGCCACGCGCCCTCGTATCTCCCGGACCTGCCCGGACACGTCCGGGGGTGCGGCGCGGCGCCGTGCCGGACGCCGGGGTCCGTGAGGCTCGGCCGGAAGGGCTTACGCGCTGGTGTCGGCGTCGCTCAGGGTCCCGCGTACGTCCACGAAGCCCTTCCTCAGAGCGACCAGCTGGCCGTCGCGCACGACCTGGAACGTGACTTCGCTGTTCACGATGCGGGGGAAGCCGGGCAGCCCGAGCATGTCCTCGTAGCGCCAGCGCAGCGGCGGTGTGAGGCCGCCGGTGTCGACCTTCGCGCCCGTGTCCAGGGCGTGCGCGAGCGTCCCCGAGGAGATCGTGTCCCGGTCGATCGACTCGATGACCGACCTGAGGGCGGTGTAGGCGATCCAGGTGGTCTGGACGCCCGGGTCCGCCGGGTCGATGTCGGCGTCGCCGAACGCGTGCTTCCGCAGCACGTCGCGCATCGGCGCCCAGGCCGGGTCCGACGCCTGCGGGTACCAGCCGGTGACGTACGCGCCCTCGAAGAGGCCCTTCGAGCCGCCGGTACGGTCCACCAGCGGCTGGCCGACGCTGCCGAGGACCGAGGAGATACGGACGTTCCCGCCGTTCTCGGGAAGCCGCCGGTAGGAGTCGAAGAACGTTTCCGTGCGGTCGCCGAGCACCGCGGTGACGCAGCCGTCGGCGGCGTTCTCGCGGGCCTTCTCGGCGGAGGCGGTGTAGTCGGTGGCGTCCTCGGCGGCGCGCACGTCCGTCGCCTTCCCGCCCTCTCCCTCGCCCTTGTTCTTCTCGTTGGTCAGACCCGAGTTGAGCAGCTCCGGCATCGCGTCACCGGTGATCGTGTCGGGCCGGACGATGGAGACGCGTCCGCACTCCCCGCCGAGCTGCATGCCGTTCCCGGCCAGGAGCGCGGCCTGGCCGCCGTTGACCGGGTAGGAGACGAAGCTGGTGAACTCGCGCTCGGCTATGCCGTAGCCGCCGAGATACGGGATTCCGGCCGCCTCCAGCGGTGCCATGAAGGCGTTGCCGTGCTGGCTGTACGAACCGACGACGGCGGTCACGTTCTTGTCGGCGGCCAGGCGCGCGCAGTCCGCCGCGCCCGCCGAGGTGTTGCGCTCGTTGCACGTCAGCACGCGCAGCTCGTGGCCGTTGATCCCGCCCGCCGCGTTGACCCACCGCGCGTAGGCCTTGGCCATCGCCGGCATACCCGGCATGTTCGTCGCGGCGGTCCCCTCGGGCGCCCAGGTCATGACCGTGACAGGCTCCCTGGAGCCCCCCGAGCCTCCAGGGAGAACGCCACATCCTGTGACCACCGACGCCCCGGCCACCAGCGTGCACAGGGCACGGACCACTGGATTCCGGCGGAAGGGGCGGGGGAAGGGCGAGCGCTGCTGCCTACCGGTCATGTATCCGCACACTTCCGGCCTGTGGGTAACTGCCAGGTGGAGCTTGTCCAACCGCACATGACCGAGAGGTGAATTACGGGGGGCAATCGTGATCACTTCCGGACTGACCGTACGATCTTCTGTTGTGCAGCAAGGTTCGGACAACTCTTCCCGTCGTGGCCGTCGCTCCTCCACCATGGGCGGCATGCCGCTCAATGACATTCCCTGGTGGCGCTGGCGCAGCAATGTGCGCTCGGCGCTGCACATGCTTTCCGATCCCGTCTTCCACCAGGAGTACTGGCTGGCCGGCCGCGAGGGGTACGGCGACGTCACCGACGCCGTGTACCGGCTGGTCGAGGACACCTGGCTGGACAACTGGTCGGCCGAGAAATACGTCGGAACGATCTTCCGCGACTCCGGCGAGGCCGCGCTGGTCGACGTCGCCGTCCTGCGGGTGCTCCGGATCATGCACCAGGTCGGGCCGGACGCCCCGATCGCGGTGTATCTGGAGCACCACGGCTGGCCGGAGGCCGTACGGGCGGCGCGTGAGGCGCACGTCAGGCTCGCCGTGAACGACGGTGAGGACCCGGACGCGGTGCCGCGCTCGCTGGACGTGCTGCGGATCCTGACGCAGTCGGCCTGACGTCGTACGCGGCCGGACCCGCGGTCGTGGGCGCGCCGCGCGCGGTCGTACGCGGTCCCCGCCGGGACTCACGGCGCCCGCCCGGCGATGGGGGTCCGCCCGCTCCCTCGCGGCGGTTTCGGATGCCCCGTGCGGGTGAGGGTCCCGTGTGGAATCCTCGGGTTCCATGAGTGCCCCGCAGCAGCCCGAGGCCGTGTCCGACCGTACGGCCACCCTGTCCGACCAGTACGTCCTCACGCTCGCCTGTCCGGACAAACAGGGCATCGTGCATGCCGTGTCCAGCTTTCTGTTCATGACCGGATGCAACATCGAGGACAGCCAGCAGTTCGGCGACCGTGACAGCGGTCTCTTCTTCATGCGGGTCCACTTCTCGGCCGATACGCCGGTGACCGTGGAGAAGCTGCGCGCGAGCTTCGCCGCCGTCGGCGACTCCTTCCGGATGGACTGGGAGCTCCACCACGCCGGGGACCGGATGCGGATCATCCTGATGGTCAGCAAGTTCGGCCACTGCCTGAACGATCTGCTCTTCCGGTCGAGGACCGGCGCGCTGCCCGTGGACATCGCCGCCGTCGTCTCCAACCACACCGACTTCGCCGAGCTGGTCGCCTCCTACGACATCCCGTTCCACCACATCCCCGTCACCAGGGACACCAAGCCGGCGGCCGAGGCCCAGCTGCTGGAGCTGGTGCGCGCCGAGGACGTCGAGCTGGTCGTACTGGCCCGCTACATGCAGGTCGTCTCCGAGGATCTCTGCAAGCAGCTGAACGGCCGGATCATCAACATCCACCACTCCTTCCTGCCGAGCTTCAAGGGCGCGAAGCCGTACCACCAGGCCCATGCCAGGGGTGTGAAGCTGATCGGCGCGACCGCGCACTATGTGACGGCAGACCTCGACGAGGGCCCGATCATCGAGCAGGAGGTCGAGCGTGTCGGCCACGAGGTCACCCCGGAGCAGCTGGTGGCGATCGGCCGTGACGTGGAGTGCCAGGCGCTGGCCCGCGCGGTGAAATGGCATTCCGAGCACCGCATCCTGCTCAACGGCAGCCGTACGGTGATCTTCGCGTAGCCCGCCGCCGGAACCCCGCCCCGGCGGGGGAGCCGTCCGGCCCGGCACCGTGTGCCGGGACCCGCCCCGCAGCTACAGCCTGCTCAGCGACGCCGCCGCGGACAGGACGTCGCGGATCGCCTCGCGGTCGCCGTCCTGGCCCGCCGCCGCTTCCTCGGGCGAGATGTGGCCCGCCACGAGCTGGCAGAACTCGACGCCGTCCAGCGCCACTTGGGCCACCGCGAGCTCGGCGGTGCCGACCGCGGCCGGTGAGTCCAGCGCGATGTACCAGTCCCCGCCGCCCGCGCCCTCGACCTCCAGATGCAGCGAGCGCCCCGGCGAACCGGGCACGACCAACTGGCGGGCCGGTGACGCCAGGCCCGCCCGGCGGCGGGCCGCGAGGGCGGAGGGGATCAGCTGCGCGGCGAGGTCGATCATCACGCGCAGATGCGGACCGCTCGGCGGCGGATACGGGTAGTCCACCGCGGCCGCGATGTCCCAGCCGTGGATCCAGCACTCGAAGGCCCGGTCGATCAGCGCGTCACGCAACGGCAGGGCGAACTCGCCGTAGGAGACGGAGAGTTCGGCCACCCCGCGGCCCGCGAAGGAGACCGTCCTGATCAGTGTGTGGCTCTGGTCGCGCCACGGCTCGTGGATCGTGCGGGTGGGCGGCGGATGCGCCGTACGCCAGAACGCCTCGGTCCGGTCGGTCGGCGAGGCCGGCGCCGACGAGCCCAGCGGATCGTCCAGCCCCAGCGCCGACGCCACCAGCCCGTCGACGGTCATGAGATGGCCGATCACCCCGGCGACGGTGGCCCGGCGCGCGGTGGACTCCTCCTTCTCGAACCATCTGAGCTGGAGCGGCGCGTGCCACTCCGCGTCGCCGATGTCCCGCAGCAGCGCGTCGAGCCGGGCCGTCTCGGCGTCGTACGGGGTGGCCCAGACGGGCACGGGGATACGGGCGGCCCGGCGGTCCAGGCAGGTCTCCAGCACCCGGGAGCGGAGCAGCGGAGGGAGATCCAGATTGCGGTCGGCCTGCAACAGGCCGACGGCGTCACGGAGTTTGAGGGCCTCGTCGGCGCACGGCGCGCACTCGGTGAGGTGGTTCTCGACGTGGACCGTCTCTTCGGGCGAGCAGGCGGCCAGGGCCCAGGCGCCGAGCAGGGACTTCAGTACGGAGTGCGAGGGAGGCGGGCCGACGGGGTCCGCCGGCGGGCCGGGCGGCGGGTCGTTCGGGTGCCGGCCGCCCGTCATGTCCGGCTCCCGGGCCGGATCCGGCGGATGCGCGGGCTCGCTCGGTACGGACGGCTCGCCCGGCCCGGTCCGTCCACCCGGCCGGGCCCGCTCGCCCGGTCTGTCGGGGGCCGCGCCCGTAACGCCGTCGGCCCCCGGCCCAGCCGCGTCGCGCGCGTCGCCGTCCTTGCTGTCCTCGCCGTCCCCGTCGTTCGCCTCTGCCTCGTCGGTCTCGTACGCCTCATCCGGCTCTTCCCGTTCGCGGCTCTCCTTCGCCGCCCGAGCGGCGCGCGCGGCACTCTCGACGGCCCGGCGCAGGGCGTCCGCCGTGGGCGGTTCCAGATCGTCCGCGGCGGCGCGCTGGCCGGGTATGCGCGGGATGCCGCGCACGTCGTCGGGGTCGTCCGGGTTGCCCCGGCCGCCGTCGAGCGGCCCGGTCACAGCGACCGTCCGTTCCCGGGCGGCGAGGAGCCCTCCAGGGGGCGGGTGTTCGCCGACGAGAGCAGTTGCAGACCGAGCCGCAGCCGACGTCGCGCCTCGTCCTCGGTGACCCCGAGGTCGGCGGCGGTCTGCCGGTAGTCGCGGCGCTGGAAGTACGCCAGGTCCAGCGCGGCGCGCAGCGGCGCGGGCATGGAGGTCACGATGTAGTCGGCGCGTGCGGCGGCGGACGCCTCGCGGATCTTCTGCTCCAGCTCCTCCGCCGTGCCCTCGCCGCTGGCCCGACGGGCGGCCATCTCCAGCTGCCGCAGCCGGCGGACCGCCTGGTGGCGGGTGAGCGTGGCGATCCAGGACCGCATCGAGCCCTGCCGGGGGTCGAAGGACTCCGGGTTCTCCCACACGTAGCCGAAGACCTCGCGGGTGATCCGGTCGGCGGCCTCGTCGTCGTCGAGCACACGATGCGCGAGGCTGTGCACGAGGGAGGCGAAGCGGTCGTAGAGCTCGCCCAGCGCGGCGGCCTCACCCCGTGCCAGCCGCTGCTGCATTTTGCGGTCCCAGCGGGGCGGTGTGTCCTTCGCCATGAGACCCCCAGCCCTGTGACTGCTCCGTTACCCGAATCCCGAGCCGACCCCGCCTTTTTGAATGTACTGGCCAGTGTCATGGAAGTGCGCCCCTTTGCGTCAAGTGCGCCCCCGGAGGCCGTCCGAGATGATAAGGAATTTCCCCGGCAGGTGTCCGTTGTGTTTCATGAGAGGTCGGAGGGGCAGCCGCGAAGACGAAGGACGAATCTCCGGTGAAGGTCCGGAATCTGGGAATCCGCCGCCGGGTCCCCGGAACGGTGCGAGGGAAGGTCCAGGCGTGACGCTCAAGGTGGACAAGCACGAGCAGGGTCTGTGGACTGTGCTGCACATCACCGGAGAACTGGATCTCGTGACCTCGCCCGTGGTCCGCCAGCACGTCCACGACGCGGTCGCGGCGGGCCGCCGGGAGCTGGTGCTCGACCTGTCCGAGGTGTTCTTCTGCGACTCCAGCGGGGTCGGCGTACTCATCGCCTCCCGCAAGCTGATGCGCTCCTGCCAGGGCCGGCTCCATCTCATCCTGCCGGCCCACGGCGCGGAGGAGGGTTCGCACGTCAACCGCGTTCTCGCGGCTCTCGGTGTGCGCCGTCTCTTCGAGGTCTACTCGGACGTCTCGGACGCCATGGACGAGGAAGCACAGCCCCTGTCCGCGTAGGCCCCTGTTCACCGGACAGACGTGAAGCCATCACACGGTGGCCCCCCGGCGTCGTACGCTCCCCTTCATGGACAGCGCAGAGTACGAGGGCAAGATCGCCTCCCGGTTCGCCGCCTTCGACCAGGACGGCAACGGCTACATCGACCGCGAGGACTTCAGCGGAGCGGCAGCGGCACTGCTCGCGGAGTTCGGCGTCACGGCACGGTCCGACAAGGGACAGGCCCTCTACAACGGGGCCGAGGCCTTCTGGCAGGGCATGGCGGGCATCGCGGACGTCGACGGTGACCAGCGCGTCACCCGGCAGGAATTCATCACCGGCGCGGTGAAGAGGCTGCGCGACAGCCCCAAGCGCTTCGCCGAGATCGCCCGCCCCTTCCTGCACGCGGTGATCGCCATCGCCGACGAGGACGGCGACGGCGTGACACCCGCGGCGGCCGAGCGCGTGCTGCTCGTACTCGGCACGGAGCAGGCCGCGGCGGCGCGGGTCGCCCAGGGGCTGGACAGCGACGGGGACGGCCGGATCGCCGAGGAGGAGATCCTCACGGCCTTCGCCGACTACTACGTGACGCCGGAGCCGTAGGCCCCCGTCCGTCCCGGCGGAGCCGCGGCCCGGACCCGGGAATCCGGGCCGGCCGGTGCCGGGGAGAAGCCGTACCGGAGAGCGTCACTATGCGTGACCAGGCGCTCTTCGCACATGTCGATACCGGGTTGTGTCCTTCCCGCGACCCGTCACGGGCCGGAGTCGGCGACGGGCTCCGGTACGCTCGCTCGGGTGCGAGTTTCGGTGAGATGTGGCGGATCCGGTGTGGCCAATACGGCGACGCCGGACCGGCGAATGCCTGCCGATCGCGCCGTTCGAAGGCGCTCGACGCGCCCTTGTTCGACTCTCCGCAGAGCGCGTCGCACAGTATGCCTCACGCGTACTCCTTCGCGTTGGAATATGCCCGAAGCGCTTGTTGCGGTGACTGTACGTCAACCATGCTGTCCCACAAGGGAATCACGTTCTGTGACCTTGTCGTGGACCTTGTCGAGGCGCGAGGCGATGTGCCCGCCGGTTCGGATGGTGTGAGCGGTGCAGGTACTTCAGATGCAGTTGGAGGTCGGGGCGGATCCGGCGGAGGTCGGCCGGGCCCGACGGTGGGCCCGTTCGCGGCTCATCGGTTCCGGAATGAACGACGACGAGCCACTGGCGGAGACGCTGATCCTGCTGATCTCCGAGCTCGTCACCAACGCCGTGGTGCACACCGGCTGTCCGGCCGTGCTGCGGATGCTGTTCGGATCGGGGGCCGCCGAGGCCGGGACCGTACGGGTCGAGGTCGCCGACACCAGCGCACGACCACCCTGCCCCCGCCACGCCCTGGGCGAGGACACCAACGGGCGCGGACTGGAGCTGGTCGACGGGCTCGCCGACCGGTGGGGCTGGCAGCCGGAGGGCTCGGGCAAACGCATCTGGTGCGAGGTGGACCGCTGTGATCCGGGCGTGGGCGCCGGGTACGGGGCACCGCCGCCTGCGGCGACACGGACGCAGCCGCCCGCGCGGAACGGCGCGATCGCGCGTTACGCGGTCGATCTGCCGGTCGCGAACGGGCGTCCCGTGGACGTGGACCGACCCGCCGACGGCTCGTCGAAAGCCGTCACACAGGCCTGAGCGTCGCCGCCATCTCCGCTCCGGGCGCCTGCGGGCGCGGGCGCCCGCCGTCGGGGATCGCGCGGAACGTCCGGCGGTAGACGGTCGGCGCGACACCGAGCGCCGCCTGGAGATGCTGGCGCATGGACTGCGCCGTACCGAATCCCGCGTCCTTGGCGATCTGGTCGACGGACAGGTCCGTCGCCTCCAGCAGATACCGCGCCCGTTCGACCCGTTGCAGGACCAGCCACTGGCCGGGGCTGATCCCCGCCTCCTCGCGGAAGCGGCGCGTGAACGTCCGTACGGACATCGATTCCTGTTCCGCCATGTCCCGTAGCTGGATCGGTTCGTGGAGCCGGGCGAGCGCCCAGGCCCTGGCCTTCGTGGTGGTCGCCAACTGGGCTTCCGGGACCGGGCGTTTGATGTACTGGGCCTGGCCGCCGTCCCGGTGCGGCGGGACGACCGTGTGCCGGGCCACGTCGTTGGCGATCGCCGAGCCGTGGTCGCTGCGCACGATGTGCAGACAGAGATCGATCCCGGCGGCGACCCCGGCCGAGGTCAGGACGTCGCCGTCGTCGATGAAGAGCACATCCGCGTCGACCTTGATCCGGGGGAAGGTCCGCTGGAAGTGCGCGGCCGACGACCAGTGGGTCGAGGCGGGCCGGCCGTCCAGGAACCCGGCGGCGGCCAGGACGTAGCCGCCGGTGCAGATGGCGACGAGGCGGGTGCCGGGGCGCAAGTGTGCGAGCGCGGCGCCGAGTTCGTCGGTGAGACGGCCCGACTCGTAGACCTCGCCGAGCTGGTACGAGGAGGGGATCAGCACCGTGTCGGCGGTGGCGATCGCCTCCGGGCCGTTCTCCACGAGGATGTCGAAGTCCGCGTCGGTGCGGACGGGGCCCGGCGGGCGGACCGAGCAGGTGATCACCTCGTACAGCGGGGCACCCTCGGGACTCCTGGCGCGGCCGAAGATCCGCTGGGGGATGCCGAGTTCGAACGGGAGGACCCCGTCGAGCGCGAGGACCGCGACGCGGTGGCGCGGGCGGTCGCCGGCGCCCCGGGAACCGTTCCCCGAACCGCTCCCCGAACCGTTCTCCGTCATCGTCCCGCCCCTCCCGTGCCGTTGGTCCGCGCTGTCCGTCGTACGGAGCTGTCCGTCATACGGAAAACCCCTGGAGGTCCAGACCAGTCCTTGATATCTGTCGACCCTGTGACTGCTAAGCGTCCGAGGGACCCTGCCATTCCCGGCCCGACCGGGAAATCCGCCAGATCCACCTCCGGATCGGCCGGTGACCCGGACGGGACGCCCCTTTGGAACCGTAACTTCCGGCTCTTCTTCCTTGCCAGGACCGTGGCCCGCTTCGGCGACGGCATGGTGCCCGTCGCCCTCGCCGCCGGACTTCTCGACGCCGGACACGGGGCGTCGTCCGTCAGCTTCGCGCTCGGCGCGTGGATGGTCTGCTTCGCCGGATTCGTCCTCTTCGGCGGGGTGCTCGCCGACCGGTTCACCCCGCGCCGGATGATGGTTCTCGCCGATGTGACACGGCTGTTCGGGACGGCGGCCCTGGCGGTCCTCTTCGCCGGGGGAGCGCCGCCGCTCTGGCTCGTGTACGCGCTGAGCGCCGTCAACGGGCTCGGCGCCGCGCTCTTCCAGCCGGGCGTGGCGAGCATGCTGCCCGTGCTCTCGCCCGACGTCCAGCGCGGCAACGCGGTGCTGCGGGTCACCGAGTCCCTGGCGACGATGGCCGGCCCCGCGGCGGCGGGCGCGCTGGCCGGCTTCGGCGGCCCCGGCACGATCTTCGCGGTGAACGCGGCGACGTTCGGCATCAGCGGCGTCTGTCTCTTCCTGGTCCGGATGGAGACGATGAAGCCGGTGCGCGGGGACTCGATGCTCACCGAACTGATGGGCGGCTGGCGCGAGTTCCGGGCCCGGTCCTGGCTGTGGGGCGTGATCGCGGTCTGGTCGGTGTACGGCGTCACGGTGCTCGGGCCGATGGTCCCGCTGGAGGCGGTGGTGGTCACCGAGCGGTACAGCTCGACCATGTTCGGCCTGATGATGACCGTGCACGGCGCGGGCAATGTGGTGGGCGGGCTGCTGGCGCTGCGGGTGCGGCCCGCGAGACCGCTG
Source organism: Streptomyces sp. NPDC058653 (assembly GCF_042716895.1). NCBI lineage: Bacteria > Bacillati > Actinomycetota > Actinomycetes > Kitasatosporales > Streptomycetaceae > Streptomyces > Streptomyces sp. NPDC058653. The sequence goes on from NZ_JBHXRM010000002.1 coordinate 293,685, forward strand.
TTCGCGGGGACGATCGCGCTGCTGGCGGTCGCCGCGAATCTGCTGGTACTGGCGTACGACGTCCCGCTCGGGCTGCTCGCGTCCGGGTTCTTCGTGGGCGGGGTGGCCCTGGCGTTCTGGCTGGTGATGTGGTCCACGACCGTCCAGACGATGATCCCGCCGGAGGCGCTGAACCGGCTGCACGCCTACGACGTGGCGGGCTCCCTGATCATGCTGGCGGTCGGCCGCGCGCTGGCCGGACCGGTGGCGGAGGCCGTCGGGATACGCGAGGTGCTGGTGGGCGGAGCGGTGGTGAACGTCCTGGTCTGCGCCGCGCTGTTCGCGGCCCGCCCGATCCGCGAACTGACCCGCGTCGAGCGGACGGGCCCGGTGCTGGAGAAGCACGTGGAGACCAAGGCGGAGAGCCCGGCCCCGGACAGGACCTAGAGCCTGCCGTAGGGCCTGTCGTCCGGATCTTGCCGCCTTCCACCGCATGGCCCGATCCTAGTGACCGCTGTCCTTCGGGCCGCTCGTGCGGGGCGTCCGGGCCGCGCATGCTTCTTGACGTGACACAGACAGCCGAGACGCCCGCCCAGGTCCCCTCCCCGCCTCCGCACCCCCGGCCCGGGCCCCGTATCCACCGGGCCTGGTTCGTCGCCGCCGTCACCTTCGTGACGATCATCGGCGCCGCCGCCTTCGCGTCGCTGCCCGGACTGCTCATCGACCCGCTGCACGCGGAGTTCGACTGGTCGCGCGGCGAGATCGGGTTCGCCGTCTCCGTCAACCTCGCGCTGTACGGGCTGACCGCCCCGTTCGCAGCGGCCCTGATGGACCGATTCGGGATACGCCGGGTCGTCGCCGTCGCGCTCACCGTCATCGCGACCGGCTCCGCCCTCACCGTCGTCATGACCGCCGCCTGGCAGATGGTCCTCTACTGGGGCGTCCTCGTCGGTCTCGGCACCGGCTCGATGGCCCTCGCCTTCGCCGCCACCGTCACCGACCGCTGGTTCGTCGCCCGGCGCGGGCTCGTCACCGGCATCCTCACCGCGGCGGGCGCCTCCGGCCAGCTGGTCTTCCTGCCGCTGCTCTCCTGGCTCGTGGAGAACCACGGCTGGCGCCCCGCCTCCATCACCGTCGCGATGTCCGCGCTCGTCGTCGTCCCCTTCGTCTGGCTGCTGCTGCGAGACCATCCGGCGGACGTGGGGCTTCCGGCGTACGGCTCCGAGGAGTTCAAGCCCAAGCCCGCCCCCGTCACCGGCGCGGCCCGGCGGGCCGTCACCGTCCTGTTCCAGGCCGCCCGCACCGGCCCCTTCTGGCTGCTCGCGGGGACGTTCGCGATCTGCGGCGCCTCCACGAACGGACTGATCAAGACCCACTTCATCCCCGCCGCGCACGACCACGGCATGCAGATCACGGCCGCCGCCTCGCTCCTCGCCGTGATCGGTGTTTTCGACATCATCGGCACGATCGCCTCCGGCTGGTTCACCGACCGCTTCGACGCGCGCCGGCTGCTCGCCGTCTACTACGCGCTGCGCGGCGTCTCGCTGCTCTTCCTGCCCATGCTGCTCGCCCCGGACGTCCGGCCGCCGATGCTGTTCTTCATCGTCTTCTACGGCCTGGACTGGGTCGCGACCGTCCCGCCGACGATCGCCCTGTGCCGTGAGTACTACGGCACCGACAGCGCGATCGTCTTCGGCTGGGTGCTCGCCTCGCACCAGGTCGGCGCGGGGGTCGTCGCGTTCGCGGGCGGTGTCGCGCGGGATGTCACCGGCTCGTACGACACCGTCTGGTACGCCTCCGGCGCCCTGTGCGCGGCGGCGGCGCTGATGGCGCTCCTGATCAGGAGCCGTACGAAGGCGGAGCCCGCCGAAGTCGTCAACGTCCCTTGACCGCCTGGGACTTGATCGCCTTCGCTATGCGCTCCGCGTCCATGGACAGCTCGCGCAGCATCCCGCTGATCGGGTTCGTGAATCCCGTGAAGTACAGCCCCGGCGCCCGCTCGGACGTCCGCCCGCCCCGTACGACCGGGAGCCCGCGGTCGTCGAGCACGCCGAGGTCGCCCACCAGGCCCTCCAGGGCGCGGCGGTAGCCGGTCGCCGCGATCACCGTGTCGGGCGAGATCCGCGAACCGTCCGCCAGCACCACCTTGTTGTCGTCGAACGACTCGACCGCCGCGACCGGCTCGACCCGCCCCTTGCGCACGGCGTCGATCAGCCCCACGTCCTGCACCGGGATCGCGCCCTCGCGCACCCGCGAGTACAGCCCGGTGCGGGGGCGTGGCAGCCCCTGGGCGGTGAGATCGGGCACCGAGATCCGGCACACGATGTCGCCCGCCCGGTCGACCAGCCGCGTCGGCAGCCGCCGTACCAGGATGCCGGTGCGCTGCGCGGGCCAGCCGAGGGTCGAGCGGCGCACGATGTGCGGGACGGTACGGATCGCGAGCCGTACGCGCGCCGCGCCGCCCTCCACCAGGTCGACCGCGATCTCCGCGCCGGTGTTGCCGACGCCGACGACCAGGACGTCCTTCCCCTTGTACGGGGCGGGGGCCCGGTATTCGCCGGCGTGCAGCAGCTCCCCGGTGTACGACTCCGCGCCCGGCCAGGACGGCAGCCGGGGCGTGTGGTTGTAGCCGGTGGCGACGACGACGGCGCTTCCGGTCAGCTCCCGGCCGCCGGTCCCGTGCAGCAGCCAGCTCGCGCCGTCCGAGGAGCGCTCGACGCCGGTGATCTCGACGCCCGTCACGATCTCCAGGCCGTGGAACTCCGCGTACTTCTCCAGATAGCGGACCATGTGGTCGCGCGAGACCCAGCGGCCGAAGGACCGCGGCATCGGGAGGCCCGGGAGCGCGGACAGCTTGCGGGTGGTGTGCAGATGGAGCCGGTCGTAGTGCCGGCGCCAGGAGGCCCCGACGGCCTCGGACTTCTCCAGTACGACGGCTCGTACGCCCTGGGCGCGCAGCGCCGCGGCGACGGCGAGACCGCCCGGGCCGCCGCCGACGACGTACACGGGACGGTCGTTGGTGAGGTCGATGTCGCTGGCCATGGAAGCTGAGCGTAATCGAGCGTGCACTTGTTGGGTCTCGGTCAAGATGGGAATCGATTGCGAATCGGTTACGTCCGGGTAAGTCCTGCGCGCGGAGGCTGAATCCGCCGTGAAAGCGGCGTGAATCCGACGCTCCGCACGCGCCCTCCGCCGACGCGGAATCGGTCCCGCCGCCCCGGTCAGTCGATGACGGCGGTCGCCTCCAGCTCGACCAGATGTTCCGGTACGTCGAGGGCGGCCACGCCCAGCAGGGTGCCCGGCGGTACGGGGGTGGCCCCGAGCCTCGCGGACGCCCGCGCGACCCCCTCCAGGAACAGGGGCATCTTGTCCGGGGTCCAGTCGACGACGTAGACGGTCAGTTTGGCCACGTGCGCGAAGGTGGCTCCCGCTCCGGCGAGGGCGGTGGCGACGTTGAGGTAGCACTGCTCGACCTGGGCGGCGAGATCGCCTTCGCCGACGGTGACCCCGTCGGCGTCCCAGGCGACCTGCCCGGCGAGGAAGACCAGCTTCGAGCCGGTCGAGACGGACACCTGGTGGTAGGCGTCGATCCGGGGGAGTCCGGTGGGGTTCATCAGGGTGACGGCCATGCCGGTGCCTGCCTTCTTCGGTCCTGTCGGTCTTGTCGGTCACTTCTGGTTACTCGGGAACCGTAAGAGAGTGTGGGCTGACATGGAAGAACGCACTTTTCGGTGACTGGGGAACCTGATGGTGACCAAGCAGTTCAGCGGCTCACCCGAGGACGCGGACCTCACCCGCGCGGACTCGCTGGCGCGCGAGATCTTCTCGGACGTCGCCAACAAGTGGGCGCTGCTGATCATCGAGGCGCTGGGGGAGCGCACCCTGCGCTTCGGCGAGGTGCGCGACGCGGTCGAGGGCATCAGCCACAAGATGCTCACGCAGAATCTGCGGATGCTGGAGCGCAACGGTCTGGCCGAGCGGACGGTGCACCCCACCGTGCCGCCGCGGGTCGAGTACCGCCTCACCGAGCCCGGTCTGGCCCTGCGGGAGACGGTCGACCGGATGTGCGACTGGACCCACCGGTTCATCGGCCACATCGAGTCCTCCCGCGAGCGCTTCGAGGCACCGTCGGGGACGGGGCCTCAGGGCCAGAGCAGCTCTCGTGACCAGTCGCCGTCGGCGGCGTCCGCGCTGTCCGGGGCGTCCGCGCCGTCGGGGGCGGTGCGGCGGTAGCGCAGGCGGACATGGCGGCGCCGGGCGTCGCCCTGGAAGAACTCGACCTCCTCGGCCGCGAGCACGTACCGCGTCCAGGCCGGCACCGGTGCGTCCGGGTCGGCCCGCGCCCGCTCCCACGCCGCCTCCGACGCACGCGCCAACTCCTCGGCGGAGTCCAGCACTTCGCTCTGCCGCCCGGTGAGTGCCGAGGCCAGGGCGCCGGTGGACCGTACGGCCAGATCGGCCCGGCTCTCCTCGGCCCCGGCCGCACTCACCGCGCCCCGCACCCGGACCTGCCGCCCCTGCGCGGGCCAGTAGAACCCGAGCGCCGCCCACGGCCGCGCGGCCAACTGGCGGCCCTTCGCGCTGGTGTCGTGCGAGGCGAAGTGCCAGCCGCGCTCGTCGGCGCCGTGCAGCAGCAGAGTGCGTACGTCCGGCAGCCCGTCCGTGTCGACGGTCGCGAGCGTCATGGCGTGCGGCTCGGTCTGCCCGGCCGCAGCCGCCTCGACGAACCACCGCCGGAACAGCGTCATCGGCCGGCCGGGGACATCGTCCGCGTCGAAGGCGGCCAGCCCGTTCTCCCAGACCGGCAGGTCCCGCAGAACCGCCCCGAACTCCCCCTGATCGTCGCTCATGGGCCCATTCAACCGCGCGGGCGGGACGGCGGCGCCCCGGAGGACAGCCGGGGTCCTTCCGCCACTTAGGGTGTAGTACTACGCGTGAAGTGGTTTCCATGGAGAGAGGTGTGACCGCCCCGATGCGACAGAACCTGGCCCGTCGTTCCGCGCTCGTCGACGCCGCCATCGAGGTGCTCGCCCGTGACGGCGCCCGCGGGCTGACCTTCCGGGCCGTCGACGTCGAGGCGGCCGTACCCAAGGGCACGGCGTCCAACTACTTCACCAGCCGGGACGAACTCCTCAACCAGGCCGGCCACCGGATCTACGAGCGGCTGATCCCGGACGAGGCCACCGTCGCGGGGATGGTCACCGGGCCCCACACCCGGGAGCGGACGGCGGAGTTGGTACGGCAGGTGGTGGAGCGGGTCGCCGCGTTCCGGACCGGTTTCCTCGCTCTGCTCGAACTGAGGCTGGAGGCCACCAGGCGTCCCGAGCTGCGTGCCGTACTGACCGCGCGCGTGGCCGAGGATGTCGAGCAGAACGTCACGCAGCATCTGGCGTCCGGGCTGCCCGGTGACGGCGACGCGGTCAGGATGCTCTACCTGGCCACCAACTGGCTGGTGGTGGAGCGGCTCACGCTGCCCGGTGTCTTCTCGGAGGAGGAGGCGGAGCGGCTGATCGGCGAGCTCGTGGAGCGGGTGCTGCCGTCCGGTCCGTGAGACGGGAGCGCCGGCGGGGATCAGTTCACTGATCCGCCGCCGGCGTGACAGGACGGAGGGAAGGGCACGCCCGCACCGTGCCCCGGGCGCGCGGCTACTTCGCCGGCTTCTTGCCCGTGATGCCCAGATGGACCAACAGGGCCAGGTTCGGCTTCAGTTCGGCCTGCTTCACACCCCAGGTCTGGAAGCCCTTCTGGTGTCCCGCCACCGCGGCGAGCATCACGACCAGTGAACCGGCCATCGCGGCGGGGTTGACGTCCTTGTCGACCCTGCCTTTGGACTGGAGCTCCTTCACGGAATCCGTAAGGGAGTTGGTGACCGAACTCAGGATCTTCATGCGGATCTTGTAGAACCGCTTGTCGCCCTCGGCGGCGCCGAGATCGATGACCCTGAGGATCGCGTCGTTCTTGCGCCAGAAGTCGAGGAATCCCTCCACGAGTTCTTCCGCCGTCTGGCGTCCCGCTTTCCCGGCCCAGGAGCGCCCGGAGACCAGATCGGTCAATCCGGTACCCTCCTTGGCCATTTCCTCGGCGATCTCAAGGACAGCGCCCTCGACGTCCGGGAAGTACTGATAGAAGGTCGCGGGTGAAGTGCCTGCCTTCCGGGCCACGTCGATGACTTTGACGTCCCGATATGGCGAGGTGCTGAGCATCTCGCTGAGGCAGTCGAGCAGCTTCTGCCGCGTCGCCTGGCCGCGCCGACCGGCCACGCGGCCGTCGACGGTACGTACTTGTCCTGTCATGCCGTCAGCTTACCGAGGGGTGATCGGAGCGCGATTCGGCCGACTGCAAATGGGGAACCGCCCGCTGATCGCGGGGGCCCGGAAGAGGCTCGCCCGGAGCCCGTGACCAGGAATAGTGTTATCAACAGCCTGTGGATAACTGTGGTGGACAACTCAATGCGCACAAGCCCTCACCGGGAGACAATTAGTCAATTGTTCGATTTGCCCCACCCTGCGCCCTCGGGAATGCGCCATTAGCGTGGCCGGAAGGCGCACCCCTGGTGCGGTGCGCACACGCAGGAAGGATCCGGGCTCATGGCCGCATTCGCGGAAGGCACCCCCTGTTGGGTGGATGTGTCGCTTCCCGACGTCCAGGCGGGCAAGCGTTTCTACGGCGACCTGTTCGGCTGGACATTCGGCGCGGACGGCGGTGCGGCATACGGGTACTACACGAATGCTTTCAGTGACGGAAAGCGAGTGGCCGCTCTCGCCGCGAAGCAGGACGGGCGTATGCCGACCGCCTGGGGCGTTTATTTCGCGACATCGGACGCCGCCGCGCTCAGCGCGCGAATCAAGGAGGCCGGCGGCGGAATGGTGAGGGATCCGGCGGCCGTGGGTCCCTACGGCACGATGGCCCAGGGCGTCGATCCCGGCGGCGCGGTCTTCGGCCTCTGGCAGCCCGGCGCCCACTCCGGCTTCGAAAAGCAGGGCGAGCCCGGATCTTTCTGCTGGACAGAGGTCTATACGAGGGACAAGGAGAGCGTCGACCTCTTCTACGAGTCGGTATTCGGCTTCCTCGGGAAGGATCTCCCGGACGAACCGGCCGACTTCCGTACCTGGTCTCCGGCGGGGTCCGAGCCGGGCGCCGACAGCGCGATCGGCGGGCGAAGTGTCATCACCGACGCATTTCCCAAGGAGATGCCGGGGCATTTCCTCGTTTACTTCTCCGTGGCGGACTGCGACGAGACGGTCTCGGAGACCGTACGGCTGGGCGGCCGGGTCAGGGAGTCCCCCGCCGACACCCCGTACGGCCGGATCGCCGTCCTCCAGGACAACCAGGGCGCGGTCTTCGCGGTGCTGGCGGAGCTGGAGGCGGCCTAGGCCCCCTTTGGCGTGGGTTCTCCTCCGTCCCTGGGGCAACTCCCGTACCGCGGGCGGAGCAACCGGCGTTGGCCAGTACGCGTCAAGACAGGTGCGGGCGTGATACGTACTCCGTACGAGGCCGTTCGCTCATTCCCTGTCCGAATCGGGGTGAGACACCCCGATCCGCCCCCGGGTTCGCAACCAACGGGCCAGACAGGAAGAATCAGGGGGCAGGGGGCCGTACCTTGGTGGCCCGTACGGGGAGGTGGCAGGCAAGTGGAGCAGCTGACGCAGCACGATCCGAGACGCATCGGGCCCTTCGAGGTGCTGGGACGCCTCGGAGCCGGCGGTATGGGGCTTGTCTATCTCGCCCGGTCGGCCTCGGGAAGGCGCGTCGCGATCAAGACGGTGCGCACCGAGCTCGCCGAGGACCAGCTGTTCCGTGTCCGTTTCACCCGCGAGGTGGAGGCCGCCCGCGCGGTCAGCGGCTTCTACACGGCCGCCGTCGTGGACGCCGACCCCCGCGCCGCGGTGCCGTGGCTCGCGACCGCCTATGTGCCCGCGCCCTCGCTCGAAGAGATGGTCAACCGCTGCGGGCCGCTGCCCGCGCAGGGCGTGCGCTGGCTGGCGGCCGGGATCGCCGAGGCGCTCCAGTCCATCCACGGCGAGGGCCTGGTCCACCGTGACCTCAAGCCGTCGAACGTGCTGGTGGTGGAGGACGGCCCGCGCGTCATCGACTTCGGTATCGCGTCCGGCGTCTCCAACACCCGGCTGACCATGACCAACGTGGCCGTCGGCACCCCCGCGTACATGTCGCCCGAGCAGGCCCGCGACTCCCGCAGCGTCACGGGCGCCAGCGATGTCTTCTCCCTCGGCTCCACCCTCGTCTTCGCCGCCACCGGCCACGCGCCCTTCCACGGGGCCAACCCCGTCGAGACCGTCTTCATGCTGCTGCGCGAGGGGCCGAATCTGGAGGGGCTGCCCGATGAGCTGCGCCCGCTCATCGAGTCGTGCATGCAGATGGACGCCACCCAGCGCCCGTCGCCCGCCGATCTCCAGTCGCAGCTCGCGCCGCATCTGTTCGCCTCGGGCAGCGACGACAGCGGTACGGCATCGGCCTGGCTGCCCGCCTCCGCCACCGAGATGATCGAGGAACGGCGGGGCGGCGGGCGTATCAACGCGGCCGCCGCCGCCGCTGCCGCGCGTCCCGCCGTACCGCCGCCGCCCTCCCACCACCCGCCGCCGCCCGCGCACGCGCCCGACTGGGACTCCGCGTGGCGCCGCGAGGGCGAGGGCCAGGGCGGGCAGGGCGGCAATCAGGGTGGTCGGGGCGGCGGCCAGGGTGCCGGTCAGGGGCAGCGGGGCGGTGGCCACGGCGCCCCCGTACCGGCCGCCGCCGTACCCGGCCCCGGCGGCCCCGTCAGGCTCTCCGGCTCCCCCGTCCCGATCGGCCCCGGCCCCCGCGCCGCCGACCGCCGGGGCCCCGGCGCCGCGTCCGTCGACGCCGGACCTGCCACCGGCTGGATCCGCCCGCCCGCCGGACTGACCTCGGGCGAGCCCGTCGGCACCGTCCAGGCTCCCGTGAGCCCCCCGTCGGCCGTCGCCGACGCCGGCGCCGCACCCGCCCGCTGGCGGCCCTGGCGCTTCCGGATGTCCAACGACGTCTGGGGCACCCCCGTCGTCGACGGCGATCTCCTCTACGTCACGTCGTTCGAGGTGCACGCGCTGGACGTGGGCAGCGGTCGCCGGCAGTTCAAGACCCGCGACGTGGCCTGGGCGATGGCCGTGGCCGGAGGCCGTATCCACGCCTCCGACGGCCCCACGCTCTACGCGCTGGACGGCGCGGACGGCACCGAGCGCTGGCGCCTCCAGACCGACGCCTGGGTGTACTCGCTCAAGACCGACCGGGGGACCGTCGTCACCGGTACGCGCGGCGGCGGCGTCCAGGCGTGGGAGGCGTCCAACGGCGAGAAGCTGTGGGAAGTCACCGGCGCCCAGACCGACTTCGAGACTCCCGAGGCCGGGCCGGTCATCTTCGACGGCACGGTGTACGTGTGGCAGAACGCCCGCCTCAGGGCGCTCGACGCGCGCACCGGCAGCGAGCGCTGGTCGTACCCCATCGGCGACGGCGCGGCCTGCGGTGGCGTACCGATCCGTCTGGTGCCCGCGCAGGACGGATACGTGTACGTCTCCGCCGGCACCCGCGTGCTCTCCATCGACATCGCGAGCGGGCACGTGCGCTGGCACTTCGAGGCGCCCGCCGTCTTCCTCTCGCCGCCCGCCTTCGCGCCGGGCCCCGCCGTGACCGGCGGCGGCGTGTATCTCGCCGACTACCTCGGCACGGTGTACGCGCTCGACGCCACCACCGGCAAGGACCGCTGGCGCATCGCCACCGAGGCCCGCCAGTCCCTCGAACCGGTCCTGGTCACGGCCGGGAACGTGCACGTGGGCAGCGGCAGCGCGCTCTACACGCTCGACGCGGTGGCCGGCACGCCCAAGTGGCGCTTCGCGGCGGGCGGCGAGGTCGTCGGCGCACCCGTGGTGGCCGACGGCAGACTGCACTTCGGCTCGGCCGACCATGTCCTCTACACCCTGGACGCCGGCGGCGGACAGCTCCGCTGGAAGCTGGCGACGGGCGGCGAGATCACCGGATCGCCGGTGGCACGCGGGGGAGTCGTGTACGCGTGCAGCAAGGACCGGTGCGTGTACGCGCTGGACGCCATCAAGGGGACGGCCACCGGTCGCGGCAACCGCTGACGCGCCTTTCCGTTTTCTCCACACCCTGCCCGGGAACCGGGAGCCGCCGGATCTTGTCCCGTGGGGGGAGCCCTCTGCCTCCTGCTAGGGTGACATGCGCTTGACAAAAGGGCACGAACAGTGACCAACCGCACCAATTTCAACGGGGGTTGAAATGAAGATCCGCCATGTCCGCGCCATAGCCGTCTTCGGCATCGCCATCGTCGCGCTGACCGGCGCACGGGGCTCCAGCGGCGGCGGCTGTTCCAGCAACAGCTCCAGCAGTGGCAGCAGCGGCGGCAGCCACTCGGACAGTGACTATGACAGCGATTACGACAGCGATTACGACAGCGACAGCACGTCGGGCTCCAGCAGCACCGGGGGCTCCGTGACGGGCGGCGGCACGGCCGACGCCGGCCGCGATCTGACCATCGCCAGCTGCACGTACGACACCGCCCGCGGCTTCGTCGCCGAGGTCACCGCCGACAACAGCGGCTCGGTGGAGTACTCCTACTCGTTCACGGTCGACTTCACCGACGCGGCCGGCGCGACGGTCGGCAACACCGTCGGCAGCATCCCGGACGTCCTTGCGGGCGGCACGAAGACCATCGAGGTCACCGCGGTGGACCTGTCCGGCGACAACGGCGCGTCCGGCGGCGAGTGCGAGGTCGACAACGTCGTCCGCCTCGCCACCTGACCCCGAACGCACGGAGAGACGACGACAGGCGGGGCCCCCTGAACGGTCCCGACTGCCGTCGTCTCTTCTTTTCCCCCTGGAGCGCGGTCCCGGCGGCTCCCCTCCCCCGCCGCCGCGACCGTCGCCCGGTCCTGCCCCGTCGCTACTTGGGCGGTGCGGGCGTGTGGTGGTCGCCCAGCGGCTTGGCCGTGGTCTTCGGCGGCGCCGGGGTGTGGTGGTCGCCCTGGGTGGTCGTGGTGTCCTTCGGCGGTGCGGGCGTGTGGTGGTCGCCCTGCGTCGTGATGTCTTCCGCGTTCTTCTCGGTGCTGCTCATAACTTCCCCCTTGGGGTTGCCCTACGTATGACCGAAGGCGGCCTTCTGCCCGGATACTCCCCCGAGGTCGCCGGGCAGAAGGCCTGGGAGACCGGCCGCCTCCCTGGGGAAGCGGTGGTCCCAAGTGACCCGTCTGCCCCCCGAGGCGACGGATCGAATATGCACTGGAGCATGCCGAACGAGCATAAACATTCGATGAACGCCCAGGCCGGGCACCCCGTACGTCAACGGACACCTCACCAGGCCGCCCCCGTACCCCCGGAAGCGGACCCGGGCAGAGGCGGGTCCGGGGCGCGTCCGGGGCGCGTTACGCAGCGCTGAGGGGGGCTTCGAGCAACTCCCGTACCTCTTCGGCCTCCACCGCGCCCGACCCCTCGTGCAGCGCGAGTGCCTCGCGCCAGCACACCCGCGCGCGGTCCGCCTGGCCCAGACTCTCCAGCGCCTTGCCGAGCGTGATCAGGACGTTGGCCCGGGTCCTGTCGCCGCCGATGCAGCCGATCGCCAGCGCCTGTTCGGCGTGCTGCGCGGCGGCGGCGGTGCGGCGGGCCGAGAGATGGGCCTCGGCGATACGGAAGTGGGTGGTGCCTTCCCAGAGCCGCTGCCGGTTCGTCTCGAACCGCTCCAGCGCCTGGGCGAGTTGTTCCAGGGCCTCGTGGTGCCGTCCCGCGTGGGTGAGCGCGACGCCCAGCGCGTAGCGGGCGTTGGCGAGCAGCAGCGTGTGGCCGATGCTGTCGTACACCTCGACGCCCTGCTCGGCCAGCGCTATGGCACGTGAGGTACGGCCCATGGCGAGCTGGATGCGCGAGAGGTTGCACAGGGCGCTCGCCTCGCCGGGGCGGTTGCCGTCGGCGCGGGAGCCCTCCATCGCCTTGAAGAGATGCGCCTCGGCGTCCGTGAAGCGGCCCTGGTTGAACGCGATGATCCCCCGGTCGTTGTCCGACCAGTAGACCGGCGCCGGGTCCTGGACGGACTCCGCGAGCGCCGCCGCCCGCTTGGCCTCCTCGTCCGCGTCCTCGTAACGGCCCGCGACCAGATGGACGTTGGTCATCGAGGTCCGCGCCCGCCCCTCGGTACGGGCGTCGCCCGCCTCGCGTGCCGCCGTGAGCGCCGAACGGGCCGCCGTCTCGTACGACTTGGAGTTGGCGCCCGACTCCGCCAGGTCCTGCGCGGCCCACAGCAGGTCGACGGCGACCCGCAGCCGCGCCCCGCCCGCCGCCTGCCGGGCGCACGCCAGCAGGCAGTCCGCCTCGGCGTACAGCCAGTCCTGCGCCTCGTTCCGGTCGGTGAAGACCAGCCCCTCGTACCCCGTCGGCTCCAGATGGTCCTTGAGCCGGTCGCCGGGCCGCTCGATGGTGAACACCCGTGCCACGGTCGCCAGATAGAAGTCCAGCAGCCGGGCGAGCGCCTGGTCGATGCCGGTGGGCGGCTCTTCGTCGCGGTCGGCGCAGGCGCGCGCGTAGAGCCGGACCAGATCGTGGTAGCGGTAGCGGCCCGGCGCCGCGGACTCGACCAGGGAGGTGTCCACCAGGGACTCCAGCAGGTCCTCGGTCTTGTGCAGCGGCAGGTCGAGTACGGCGGCGGCGGCCGCCAGCGAGATGTCCGGGCCGTCGGCGAGCCCCAGCAGCCGGAACGCGCGGGCCTGGGCGGGCTCCAACTGGCCGTAGCCCAGCTCGAAGGTCGCCTTCACGGCCAGGTCGCCCGCCTGGAGTTCGTCCAGCCGGCGGCGCTCGTCCGCGAGCTTCGCCGCCAGCACCGAGACCGTCCAGGTGCGGCGCGCGGCCAGCCGGGAGGCGGCGATACGGATGGCGAGCGGCAGGAACCCGCAGGCGGCGACCACGTCCAGCGCGGCGTCGCGCTCGGAGCCGACCCGCTCCTCGCCGACGATGCGGGTGAAGAGCTGGAGCGCCTCCTCCGGCGACATCACGTCGAGGTCGACCAGATGGGCGCCCTCCAGGTCGACCATCCGCACCCGGCTGGTGACGAGCGCGGCGCAGCCCTCCGTACCGGGCAGCAGCGGGCGTACCTGCGCGGCGTCGCGCGCGTTGTCGAGCAGGATCAGCACCCGGCGGCCGTCGAGGGCCGAGCGGTACAGCGCGGAGCGGTCGTCCAGCGAGTCCGGGATCGCCGAGTCGGGTGTGCCGAGCGCCCGCAGGAACGAGCCCAGCACCGCCTCCGGTTCGGCGAAGCGGGCGCCCGCGCCCTGGAGGTCCACGTACAACTGGCCGTCGGGGAACCGCGGCCGGGCCGCGTGCGCGACGTGCACCGCGAGTGTCGTCTTGCCCACGCCGCCGATCCCGGCGAGCGCGGAGACCGCCATCACCGACCCCTCCGCGCTCGCGAGGCGCTTGCCCAGCTGCTTGACGAACAGCTCCCGGCCGGTGAAGTCCGGCACCGTGGCGGGGAGTTGGGCGGGGCGGGTGAAGGTCGCGACCGGTGCGGGCTCCTCCACGGGACGGGCCAGCTCCGCGTCCGCCCGCAGGATGCGCTGCTGGAGCCTGGCGAGTTCGGGACGCGGGTCCACGCCGAGTTCGTCGGCCAGGAGGCGGCGCGTGTCGGCGTACACGGCCAGCGCCTCGGCCTGTCTGCCGCTGCGGTAGAGGGCGAGCATGAGCAGTTCGCGCAGCCGCTCGCGCAGCGGGTGCGCGGCGGTCAGGGCGGTGAGTTCGGAGACGGCCTCCGCGTGCCGGCCCAGCTCCAGGTCGATGTCCAGGCGGCCCTCGACGAGCTGGAGGCGCCACTCGTCGAGCCGGGCGCGCTCGGTCTCCGCGTAGGGACCGGGCACGGACGCCAGGGGCTCACCGTCCCAGAGGCCCAGCGCCTTGTTGATCAGGACCCGGGCCTGCTGGCGATTGCCCGCCGTCCGCTCCTTCTCGGCGGCGGACGCCAGCTCCTGAGCCATCGTCAGGTCCAGGGCGTCGGGTCTGGTGTACAGGGCGTACCCGCCGGACTCGCTGACCAGGACACCGGGGGAGAGGATCTTGCGCAGACGGGAGGCGTACGTCCGTACGGCGGCGAGCGCCTGCGAGGGGGCCGACTCGCCCCAGATGGCGTCGATCAGCTCGCTCGCGGTGGCGGTACGGCCGTCGCGCAGGAGCAGGGCGGCGAGCAGCGCGCGCTGCTGGGGCGAACCGGAGGGCAGCGGTTCGCCGCCGCGCCAGGCGCGTACGGGGCCGAGCACACGGAAGCTCAGCTCGGTGCTGGGCGGGGTGCCGGGTGCGTCGTCGCTCGTGGAAGCGCTTGTGGAAGCGCTCATGGACGCGCTCGTGGCGCTGCCCGCGGTCCTGCTCGCGGCGCCGCTCGTCGTGGTGTTCGGTGTGGCCGGACTCCGCTGCTCCGGTACGCGCGGCCCGCTGTCACGGTCCATAGCTCCCCCTGCCCCCGAACTGCCGGTATCGCCCCCGACAGTCTGCCTTGTCCGGAGTGGTGGCGTCAGCCTTGGGCGGGGGTCTGCACAAGCCCTCGACACGGTAAAGGACGGGACCCCCCCGGGTAAATCCGGATCCGGACAGCCCGTCGGTCACATCCGCGCGCCCGCATCCGTCAGGACAGTGAAAGCGCCACCGGACACGGCAGTGAGGACGAGAGCTGTCGCGCCGGTGACAGAGCCGGTGAGAGTGCCGGACAAGTCTTAAGGAGACGGTCATGGAAGTACGTTCGATCACCGATGTGGCACCGAAGGGCCCGCGGCTCGCGGAGGACCCGTCGAAGCTCGTCCCCGAACTCGCGGAGGTGTCGGCGGCGCTCTTCAAGGCCGTCGGCAACGGCTCCGTACCGCGCAGGACGATCAGCCTGGTCCATCTGCGCGCGGGGCAGATCGTCGCCAGCACCTACCTCACCGTTCTGCACACCGGGTTCCTGCGCAAGGCCGGGGCGTCCGACGAGCAGATCACCTCGGTGGCGTCCTGGCAGGACTCGCCGTACTTCGACGGCGCGGAGCGTGCCGCGCTGGCGCTGGTGGAGGCGGTGCTCCAGCCGTCCGTGAACGGTGAGCGCGTCTCCGACGAGCTCTACGCGCGGGTGGCCGAGCACTACGAACCCAAGGCGCTCGCGACGCTGATGAACGCGATCGGGCAGGTCGGCTTCTTCATCGCGATCGCGCTCGTCGCCAAGCCGGTGGCCGGCCGGTCCTTCACCGACCCCTGGGAGTGAGCCCGGCGGCTCCCCGGCTCCCGAGGGCCGGGGGGCCGCCGTCCGCGCTCAGAGCTTCGGGCGCCGGCGGGCGACGAGGGCGGCGACGTCGTCGTCGAGCTCGCCGCCGCTGTAGGCGATGAGGTCCCGGTGGAGATGGTTGAGGAGGTGGTGGGGCGACTCGCCGCTCCACGCGCGGACGCGCTCGGCGAGGGGGTAGAAGGTGCCCGTGCGGTCGCGGGTCTCGGTGACTCCGTCGGTGTACAGCAGGAGCTGGTCCCCGGGGTGGAAGGGGGCGAGATCGACGTGGTACTCCTCGCTCACCAGCATGCCCAGGTTGAGCGGGGGCGAGGGGGCGGAGGCGCGCAGCTCCCGGACCTCGCCCTGGCGCAGCAGCAGCGGGGGCGGGTGGCCGCAGGTGAGGGTCCGCACGACCGGTTCGTCCTCCGGGATCTCGGCGAGGAGGGCGGTGATGAAACGCTCGGCGACCTCCGAGCCCGGGACCGTCGGGTACTGGGCGGCGCGGCGGCCGATGCTCGTCTCCAGCCGGCGCGCGAGATGGGGCAGGTCGGGCGTGTCATGGGCGGCCTCGCGGAAGGCGCTGAGCAGTGTCGCGGCCGCCTCGATCGCGAGCAGGCCCTTGCCGCGCACATCGCCGATGATCAGCCGTACGCCCTGGGGGGTGCGGACCGCCTCGTACAGGTCGCCGCCGATCCGGGCCTCCGCCGCGGCGGCCAGATACAGGCACTCCAGTGTCACGTGCCCCACGTGGCGTGGGACCGGATGCAGCACGGCCAGTTGGGCGGTCTCGGCCACCGAGCGGACCTGCACCAGCTGGCGGGCGCGCCGGTCCATGAGTCGGTTGAGGAAGACGGCGAATCCCGCGATCGCCGCGAGGGTGGCCAGCTCGGAGTAGGCCGTCCCGTCCGTCAGCGCCTCGAAGTGCACCATCAGACCGAGGTAGATGGCGCACCCGCCCACCCCGGCGAGCACGGTCCCCCACAGCGGCAGCAGCGCGGCGGCGGAGACCATGCCGGTGGCGAGGAAGGCGAGCGGCCTGACCTCGTCGGGTGTGAAGAGGCCGATGAGCAGGCCGGCGAGCAGCAGCAGAGGAGGCAGCGCGGACAACGACCTCCGCGCACCGGCACCGTGCGTCACTCCGAGTTCCTCAGGAGACCTCGCCACCGTGCCGCTCCCCATGTCGCGGCAGCCCTGGTCCGGATGACAGGCCGCCGATATGGGTAAATCTATCCCTGTTCGTCCGCATCCTGTGAGCGGGCCGGTGGTGACCCGCTGGTGTCAGCGGGTCACCGTGCCCGACGCCCGGCCGCCCAGGACCCGGCCTTCCCGGACCGGCCGCCCGGGACCTAGCCGCCCAGGAACACCGGGTTCGTCAGCGCCACGAAGTTCCCCGGCAGGCCCGGGACCGTCGACGGGCGGCGCACCTCGGCGCGTACGTACGTCGCGTACTCGGCCGTCGTACGCCACTCCACCGTTCCCGTGCCCGACGCCGGCAGCTCCGCCGTGTGCAGCGTCCCCTGGTCGGTGACGATGCGCGCCGAACTGCCCGCGGGCGCGCCGGTGACCTCCAGACGCACCGTCACCGGGGTGTCGTCGTCGACCCGGAGCCGCTCACCGATGCCGGCGTGCCCGCCCCGACCGCCCGACGCGCCGAAGGTCAGGGACACCGCGGACGACTCCGCGATGTAGCTGCGGCCCGCGCGGATACCGGCCAGGATCGCCTTGCGGGACAACTCGTCGGCGAGGACGACCGTCTGCGGGGTGCCGATCGGCTCCGGGTCGCGGTGCGCGTCGCTGCTGCCCATCGCCGGGGTCCAGGGCCGCCCCGAACGGGCCGACGACACCAGGGTGTTGTCCCAGGAGGCGAGGGCGACCTCGTCGTCCGGGGTGAACGGGCCGTTCCACACCTCGACCGCGTCGGCGTCACCGAAACCGAACTTCCAGTTGCAGCCGATGCAGGTCGCGTGCGGGTGCGCGGGCACGACCAGACCGCCCGCGCGCCGTACCTCGCGGGCGTAGTGCCCGAAGCGGTTGTCACGGGCCCGGTAGCGCCAGTCGACGAACGTGCCCGCGTTCATGCCGATGGCCACGACATGCCCGTTACGGGTGGTGATCTCCTCACCGGTGAGGATGAGCAGGTCGTCGCCCCACAGCCCCTCCCACGCGGTGTGCGCGGAAGAGGTGTTGTGCTCACTGGTGTTGATGAAGTCCAGCCCGGCGGCCCGCGCGCCCGCCGCGATCTCGGCGGGGGTGCGCCTGCCGTCGGAGTGCACGGAGTGCAGATGGCAGTCGCCCCGGTACCAGGCGCGCCCGCGCCCCTTGGCGCGCTCCGGCGGGTGCACCGGGCGCGGGGTGCGGCCGGGGTCGCCGTAGGTGAGGGTGATCGTCACCTCGTACGCGAGACCCTCGGGCGCGACGGTGTACGGGCCGAGCGCGATGTGCCACTTCCCGGAGCGCACCGGGCCGGGCAGATAGCCGGGGGTCGCCTCGTCGGCACGGATGAAGAACTCCGTACGCGCGCCGCCGGACCAGCCGCGGAAGCCCTCGCCGCCGAGGGCGGTGCCGCGCTCGTCGAAGATGCCGATGTCGAGGGCGTTGCCCTGGGTGCCGGCGGGGACGGCCGGCCGCTGGTAGGTGTACGCGACGCGGATCTCCCGTACGCCGCGCGGGACGTCGACGGGCAGATAGACGAAGTCGGGGGAGCCGGTCGGCAGGGTGCCGCGCACGGTCCTGGTCTCCGTACCTCCGGCGCCGCCGGCACCACCGGCTGCGGGGGCGGCGTTCGCGAAGCTCACGCTGCCCAACGTAAGGGCAGCGGCGGCCCCGGTCGCGAGCAGACCGCGTCTGCCCATCGCGTGTTCCGTGTGGTCGTTGCACATGCGGACGGCTCCCCAGGGTTCGAGAGGGACAGGAGTGGTGGTTTCGAACCCTGGTATTGAGTCGTGAACGGCCGTGCAAGGGAAGGGGGTCGGCAGATGGTGGGGACATTGCCGGTGATTGCGGAAGGCCCCGCAGGATCTTCACATCCCGGAGCCTGCCACGGGTGTGGGGTACCCGGCCGGCCCGGCGCCGTCAGGTGAGGGTGTCGTCCAGGGGGTTAGCCGCCATGCGCGCGTCCAGACCGGCGCCCATCGCCCCGGCGGCGGGACGGTCCCAGGGTGCCGGAAGGCGGACCACCGTGTCCGGGGCGCCCAGGGGTCCCGTCTCCGATTCCGTCCGTCGATCATCCACTGATCATGCACCTGACGCGCAGGTGAAAGAGTGTGCGCATGAGCGCGCCGTACGACAGAGACACCGTCACCCTGAGGCTCCCGCCCGAAGCCCTGGAAGAGCGGCGGCAGTCCCCCTCCGCGGCCCCCGGCCTCGCCAGGTCCAGCGCGCTCATGGCGGCCGGCACCGTCGTCTCGCGTATCACCGGATTCGCCCGCACCCTGGTCATGGCGGCGGCGATCGGCGTCGGCACGCTCAACGACTCCTACCAGGTCGCCAACGTCCTGCCGACCATGATCTACGTCCTGGTCGGCGGCGGCGCGCTGAACGCCGTCTTCGTACCGCAGCTCGTGCGCGCCATGAAGAAGGACGCCGACGGGGGCGAGGCCTACGCCAACCGCCTCCTCACCCTCGTCATGGTCGCGCTGGCGGCCACCACCGCGCTCTGCGTCGCCGCCGCGCCGCTCCTCGTCCATCTGATGTCGCCGGAGATCGCGGACGATCCGCGCCGGATGGCCGTCACGGTGGCCTTCGCCCGCTACTGCCTGCCGACGATGTTCTTCATGGGCGCCCATGTCGTCCTCGGCCAGATCCTCAACGCGCGCGGCCGGTTCGGCGCCATGATGTGGACCCCGGTCCTCAACAACATAGTGATCATCGCCGCGTTCGGCGGTTTCATCTGGGCCTTCGGCGGCTCCACGGCCTCCGGGGTCACCCCCGCCACGGTCACCCCGGAGGGCGTACGGCTCCTGGGCGTCGGCACGCTGCTCGGTCTCGCGGTCCAGGCTCTCGCCATGCTGCCGTATCTGCGCGCCGCCGGCTTCCGGCTCCGCCCCCGCCTCGACTTCCGCGGCCATGGGCTCGGCAAGGCGATGGGCCTGGCCAAGTGGACGCTGCTCTTCGTGCTCGCCAACCAGCTCGGCATGGTCGTCGTCACCCAGCTCGCCACCAAGGCGGGCGCGGCGGCCGAACGCGCCGGGTTCACCGGCACCGGCATCACCGCGTACAACTACGCCCTGCTGCTCTGGCAGATGCCGCAGGCCATCATCACGGTCTCCGTCATGACGGCCGTGCTCCCGAGGATCTCGCGCTCCGCCGTCGACGGAGACGTGGCGGCGGTGCGCGACGACATCTCGTACGGCCTGCGGACCTCGGCCGTCGCGATCGTCCCGTGCGCCTTCGCCTTCCTGGCGCTGGGAGTCCCGATGGCGACGCTGCTCTACGCGGGCTCCGGCGCGGAGGGCGCGCGCGGCATCGGCTTCGCGCTGATGGCGTTCGGGCCGGGGCTGATCCCGTACTCCGTGCAGTACGTGGTGCTGCGCGGCTTCTACGCGTACGAGGACACCCGGACCCCCTTCTACAACACCCTCGTCGTGGCCCTGGTCAACGCCGCCTCGTCCGCGCTCTGCTTCGCGCTCCTGCCGCCGCGCTGGGCGGTGGTCGGCATGGCCGCGTCGTACGGCCTCGGCTACGCCTTCGGCGTCGGCATCGCCTGGCGCAGGCTGCGCCACCGCCTCGGGGGAGACCTGGACGGGGGCCGGGTGCTGCGCGCCTACGCCCGCCTGATCGCGGCCTCGGTCCCGGCGGCGCTGGCCGCGGGCGCGGTGGCGTACGCGCTCACCCGCGAACTGGGCAGCGGCGCGCTGGGATCGCTCCTGTCCCTGACGGCGGGCGGCACGGCGCTGCTGCTGGTCTTCCTGACCGCGGCCCGCCTGCTCCGCGTCCCGGAACTGACCGCGCTGACGTCGATGGTGCGAAAGCGGCTGGGACGCTGAGGCCCACGCGGGAGCCGGGGGTCCGACCGCCCCGGCTACGCGCCGACCGCCCCGTCGACGCCCTCGCGGAGCAGGTCCGCGTGCCCGTTGTGGCGGCCGTACTCCAGCAGGACGTGCACCATCACCATCCGCAGCGACACGTCCTCGCCCCAGCGCGGCTGATGCCCCGTCAGATCCAGTGACTCGGCGGCCTGTTCGATACGGCGCGAGTTCTCGACCTCGTCCTCCCAGGCGGAGAAGGCCTCGGCCCGGGACGAGGCGCTCGCGTCGTACGCCAGCTGGAAATCGACCACGCCGGGGGGCGCCCACACCATCGGCGCCGCGCTGTCCTCGAACACCCGCCGGAACCATGCGCGTTCGACCTCGGCCATATGCCGTACGAGCCCCAGCAGGGAGAGCGCGGAGGGAGCCATCGACTGCTGCCGCAACTCGTCGTCGCTCAGCCCGGCGCATTTCATGGCGAGGGTGTCGCGGTGATAGTCGAGATAGCCCCGCAGGGTCTCGCGCTCGCCGCCACGGTGGGGCGGGTCCACGCGGGTGTCGGTGGTCATGTGGAGGTCCTGGGCCTTTCGGGCGTTCTCGCAGTAGGAGGGGTTGTTGTAGTGCGTGGAGTGGTAGTGCCAATCGGCGGCACTCGTGCCGATGGCCGAGACCTCCGCCGATTGGGGCCCGGGGTCGACGCCGGCTTCGCGTCAACGAATATCTGTCGCTGTCAGTTCGACAAGTCCCAGTTGTTCAAGGGGAGGGACGAGGCGGCCCAGGTACCAGCCGAAATCGCAGAACCGGGAACCGGGGAGAGTTCTCTTGTCGACAGTCACCATGAAGGAAATCTCCCGGCGACCAGGGTGGAACAGCAGATCACCCCCGTGGGCACTGCTTCCGAAGTAGGAGGTGATGCCGAACGTAGTCGATGCCGGATCTGCTCGGTCCGCCTCGTCGATGATGGTGTCCAAATGCGCCGCACTCCCGTTCGTCCAGTCGAACATTTTGTCATGGTCGATCACGAACGAGACCTGATCGCTTCGGGTGAACGTCAGGCTGGATTCCTGGAGCAAATGGAGCGCCTGCCGGATCGGCAGTGGCTTCTCGAAGTTGAATTCCATATCGCTGGTCCGTGTCACGATGTTCCTCATTCAGGGGCCGGGATGAATCCGCCAAGGAATTCCCTTTTTGGCGAGCCATTTCACGACGGGTTCGGGGATCGATTTCTCGCTGATGATCTCATAGTGGATTCCCTTTGACTGGGCTATGCCCAACTTCTGTCCTTCGGTCGAGAAGAATTTGTCCAACCGTTTCGGGTTCTTCAGTATGTTTTCCCAGAAGTCGCCGGACTTCGCCTCGTACCAGACTCCGCGCCCGGTGAGCTCATCGATGTAGGCGCCGTCGAATTCCCGTCCATTCTCCTTGAAACTCCCGACACCTCTGAGCCTGTTGACGAGGTGTTCCTCGTAGGCCCTGCCGTACCGCTCGGCAAGCCTGCCTTTGCTGGCGCCGTCGCACTCAGGCGCCAGCCCAAGTGGGTCGCACCACGTCAGTGGGTTGTGGACGTACGACGTCGGGTTCGGGGACGGGGTCAGGCCCAGGGGGTCCGGGGTCAGGTAGTGGGCGGTTTCGGGGTCGTAGTGGCGGTGGAGGTTGTAGTGGTGGCCCGTCTCCAGGTCGTGGTACTGGCCCGGGAAGCGGAGGGGGGTGTACGCCGTGGCGTCGGGGGGCCAGGTCGTGGTGCCCCAGAGCGTTCGGCGGGACTGCCAGGACACCGTGCCCGACTCGTCGATCAGATGGGTCGGGGTGCCGATCAGGTCCGTGACGATCGCGTGGAAGCGGATGTCGATCTCCGGCTGCGGGGCGTCCGCCGCCGGGGTGTAGCGGGTCGTCTGGGCCAGCGGGGCCAGGGACGACTCGTCGTGGTCCCAGGTGAGCGTCTGGGCGCCCGCCCACTCCGCCGACGTGGACGTCTCCTCGATCAGGGTGTCGCCCAGGTACGTGAAGCGGGTCTCCTCCGCCACCGAACCGTCCGGCGCCAGGCGCCGCTTGGCGACCCTGCGGCCCAGCGCGTCGTACACGTAGCGCCACCTCGTGCCGTCCGGGGTGGTCACCGAGGCGAGCTGGTCCCGGGCGTTCCAGCTGTAGCGCCAGTTGGCCGGTTTCCGGGAGAGGCGGGGTCTCTGGCGCAGGGTGGTGCGGCCCGCCGCGTCGTACTCGTAGCGGACCGCGCCCGCCGTCCCCACGCGGGTGCCCGTGTAGGTGCGGGGGCCCCTCGACTCGGGGTACGCGAGGCCGGCCGGCCAGGCGGCGTCGGTCTGGTTGCCGGCCGTGTCGTAGGCGTACGACTCCGACCAGTCCGCCGCCGCCCGGACCTCGGTGACCCGTCCCACCGGGTCGAGCGTGTAGCGCGCGTCGCCCGCGGCGAGCAGGTGGCCGTCCGGGCGCCAGGTGTACGTGAGCTCCGGGACCGCCGCGCCCGCGTACGACCGGGACCGCTGGCGCCCCGCCGGGTCCCAGGTCTGCGTCAGCGACAGCGCCCCGCCCCAGTCGAGACGGGTCCCGCGGCCCGCCATGTCGCGCGTCACCGTCAACGCCCGCCCCGACGCGGTGAGTTCGGTGCGGTTGCCGGCCGGGTCGTACGCGTACGTGCTGATCGCGCCCGCCGGGGTCCGCCGCCCGGACAGCCGCCCCGCCCCGTCGTACGACAGCCGCAGCTCCCGCCCGTCCACCGACTCCGTCAGGGGCCGCCCGGCCCGGTCGTACGTGCGCAGCAGTTCGGTACCCGGCGCGGTCGCCCGTGCCAGGTCCCCGCACGCCGTCCACTCGAACCTGGTGATCTCGCCGTCCGCGTCCTGCGCGACGAGACGGCCCAGCAGGTCGTAGCGGTGGTCGGTGCGGACGCCCAACGGGTCGACGCGCGAGAGGAGTTGGCCCGCCGGGTCCAGCGAGTAGGTGACCGTGCGGCCGTCGAAGTCCGTCTCCGATATGAGGTGGCCCGCCGCGTCGTACGCGTAACTCCACGTCAGACCGGCCGGGTTGGTCACCGACGTCAGACGGGTCGCCGCGTCGTGGGTGAAGGTGTGGCGCCCGCCGTCCGGGCCGGTGCGGGCGGTCAGCAGGTCGAAGTGGGTGTACTCGTGGTGCGTGGTACCGCCGTTCGCGTCGGTGTACGTGAGGGGGTTGCCCTCCCCGTCGTACGTCCATGACTCGGCCGCCCCGTCCGGGCCCGTACGGCGCAGCAGCAGGCCCTCCGTGGACCACGCGAGGCGCGAGACTCCGCCCAGCGGATCGGTGACGGACACCACCCGGCCGAACGCGTCACGCTCCAGCCGCGTCGTCGCCCCCAGCGGGTCCGTCGTCTCGACCGGCAGCCCCGCCGCGTCGCACCGCACACGCGTGGTCGCGCCCAGCGGGTCCGTGACCGCGAGCGGGGCGCCCCGGCCGTCGTGGAGGCAATGGGTCGTGGCACCTGTCGGGTCGGTCAGCGACGTCGGGTCGCCGTACGCGTCGAACGTCCGGTGCCACACCTGCCCGGCCGGGTCCGTGATCCGTACCGGCCTGCCCCCGGCGTCGAGTTCGGCCGCGACCGTGCTGCCGTCGGGACGCCGCACGCCGATGAGACGGCCGTGCTCGTCGTACGTGAACTCCGTCGTGCGGCCGAGCGCGTCCGTCTCGGCGGTGACGCGGCCGGCCGCGTCGTGGGCCGTACGCGTCACCGCGCCGTTCGCGTCGATCTCGCCGACGACGAGATGCCGTTCGTCGATCAGATAGCGGGTGGTCGCCCCGTCGGGCGCGGTGAGCGCGGTGAGCGTGAGACCGGGGAAGGACGGGTCCGAGAGCCCGTAGTCGAACCGGAAGCTGTGGTGGCCGCCCTCGCCGCCCTCCGCCACCACCCGGTCGTCGTCGGGGCCGCCGTACTCGTACGCGTAGGAGCGGTTGTTGGTGTCCGTCCACGACGTCACCCGGCCCGCCTCGTCGTAGGTGAAACGCAAGGGGAGGCCGGAGGAGTTGTACGTGCGCTCCAACTCGCCGCCGGGCCCGTACTCGTACGCCATGACGCGCACATCACCCAGCCACAGGCCCGTGATCCGCTCGTCCCGCGTCGTCAGGCGCAGCACATAACCGCCGCTGTGCGCGATCTCGAGCGGCGCGCCCCCGGCGTCGTACGTGAACGTGATCCGGTTGCCGCGCCGGTCGGTGACCGTACGCAGCAGTGCGGTTCCGCCGTCACCGTGCGCCGTGAAGGCGCGCACCCGCCCGGACTCCGGGTCGGTGACCGTGTACGAGCCGTCGGCGGCCCGCGCGAGCGGCCACCGCGCGCGGCCCGCGACCCCCTCCGGCAGGACGGCGGCGCCGCCCGGCACCGGGTGCGGATACGCCAGCAGCGCACCGTCCTCCGTGAAGAACACCGCGCCCCGGTCGTCGAACTCCAGCCGCTGGTCGGCCGTCGACGCCCACGCCGGGCCGAACCAACGGCCGCCCCGGTAACCGGAGTCGACCCGCCGCGAGAACACCAGCGGCAGCACGCCCGGCAGTTCCACGTCGGTCACCGGCAGGAACATCCGGCCGGTCGCCACATCCACCGGGTCCGTACGCCCGTGCCTGATCTCGTCCGGTCGCCGGGTGAACCGGCCCCGTCCGCCCCGCAGCGCGTTCCGCGCCCACGCCAGCGCGCCCCGCCCCGCCACCCGCGCGCCCATCTGGGCCGCGACCCGCCCGGCCACCGGGGCGAGCACCCGGCCCGCGGCCATGGCCAGGAGCTCGGGGAGAAGGACACCGAGGCCGCCGCTGGCCACGCCCAGGGGCAGGGCGAACGGAAGGGCGAACATCAGCAGCGTCAGGATCAGCGCCGGCGCCACGTCCAGGAACTTCTCCAGGACGAACGAGACGATCAGATGGTCGGGCAGGACCTTGTCGTACTCGGCGATGGCACCCGCGCGCGACAGCAGGAGCAGCCCCGCGCAGAGCCCTCCCGTGACGACCGCCAGCCGCAGCAGGGCGGCCGCGTAGGGCTCGGCCGGCGGCAGGGCGCGCATACGGGGGAGGGAACGCCAGGTGATGACGAGGCGGAACGCGGCCAGCAGCAGGGCGGCGACACCGCAGCCGATGAGCAGCTGCCACCCCTGGCCCTCGGTGAAGAACTCCTCCAGGTCCTCCGTGCCCTCGAAGGCGAAGGTCGCGGCGAGGAGGGCGGAGGGGATGAGCAGCAGGAGGCCGAGGACGAGGAGGACCTTCTCCCACCAGGGCAGCCGGCTGTCGCCGCGTGCGCGCACCCGTCGCCACGCCTCGCGCGGGGAGACGCCGCGCCAGGCCGCCGGGTCCGAGGTGGCGTCCAACTCGACTGTCGTTGCTATGAGTTCGTCGCGCAGGGCGGTGAGGTGCTCCGGGCGGGCGCGGGGGTGGGTGGTGAGGTGGAAGAGGGTCCGGCGGCGGCGTGCGTGACGGAGGGCGATCAGCGTGGTCCACGGGGCCCGCAGCAGCGCGTAGTCGAGCAGCGCGGCCACGGAGCCCCCACCGGCGCCCGCCCCGCTACCAGGCAGGCCCCCGGCTGCCCCGGCACGAGCCCCACCGGCACCAGCCCCGTCCCCGACCGCCCCCTCCCGTTCCGCCCTCAGCCACACCCCCGGCTCCCGCGCCCGCCCCGCCCGTCGCGTCGTGACGTCCCGTACCACCGCCACCACCAGGCAGCCCAGCACCAGCCAGAGCCCGCTCGCGATGATCCGGTCGTACCACTCGCGCGGTGTCCCGTGGGAGTTCGGCATCGCGGCGATGTAGTTGACCGCCGTGTGCAGGCCGATGGCCGCCAGCAGGGGCGCCGGCCCCGCCAGCCGTACCCACCGGCGGTGCCCGCAGACGATCAGCCCGATGGACAGACCGCCCAGGGCCGACCAGACGACATGGTTGTCCACCGGCACGGTCGCCGTCGTCGAGCCCAGCTCCAGGGAGCCCACGGCCGACGGCAGCCAGTGCCCCAGGAACTCGGGAGAACCGGAGACGAAGGGCACCGTGAAGAGCCGTGTCCCCACCGACCAGCCGCCCGCCGACTCGACGGGGCGCACGTGGACATCCGGTGCGAACGCGAATTGCAGTACGGACTCAAGCAGCCCGAACCCCGCGCCCACCGCGCCGCCCAGCACCACGAAGTCCGTCAAGCCCCACTGGACCCGGCCGCGCAGCGCCCAGGCGGCCAGCGCGAGCGGTGCGACCTTGAGCAGTTCCTCGGCCGCCGGAGCCGTCGTCCAGGTGACGGTGTCCAGGACCGTACGCATCGACGTCTCGTCGGCTGCGGCCACTTGGCGGGTGACGACCGTCTCGATCAGGACCGAGAAGACGCCGCAGCCGTACGCCCCCACGCCGAAGGCCAGCAGGACGGTGGGCCAGCCGACCGTACGCGCCGGCCACGACATCAACAGCAGTTGCAGAACACACCACAACGACGCCGCAGCCATCCAGAACGCCACAAACCCCACCCCGTGTATTTGCTTTAGTGAATCGAACGTACGGGTGGGGGTCGTACGTGTCAACAGGGCATCCGGGGCCCGCCGGTACCTGCCCTCCCCACCCCCGGGGGGTGGCCGCAGGAGGTGGGTGTATTCAGCGACACCGGAGACTCGGGCTGTACGCCCAATGTGATCGAAGTCCGTCGTCCGTAGCGTCTTACTCGAGGCACAGAGGGTGCCCGACGGAAGGAATGATCATGATGCGTCGCAAGAACACGAACCGCCCGACCCCGAGCGCCGAAGCTCTCCGTCTGGCGAATGTGAGCAAGGTCTACGGGACGGCCGAGAGCGCCGTGACCGCCCTCGACGGTGTGTCGCTGAGTCTCGCCGCCGGTTCCTTCACCGCCGTCATGGGCCCCTCCGGCTCCGGCAAGTCGACCCTCCTCCAGTGCGCGGCCGGTCTCGACCGGCCCGACAGCGGGCGGGTCATGGTCGACGGCGAGGAGATGACGGGCGGCAGCGAGGCGGCCCTGACGAAGTTCCGCCGCCGCCGGATCGGCTTCATCTTCCAGAAGTACAACCTGCTGCCGACCCTGACCGTCGCGCAGAACACCGTTCTCCCGCTGCGGCTCGCCGGCCGCCGAATCGACAAGGCCCGCGCCACGCAGATCCTGACCCAGGTGGGTCTCGGTGACCGCCTCGGCCACCGGCCCGACCAGCTCTCCGGCGGTCAGCAGCAGCGCGTCGCCATCGCCCGGGCCCTGGTCACCGAGCCCAGCGTGGTCTTCGCCGACGAGCCCACCGGCGCGCTCGACATCCGCAGCGCGCGTGATGTGCTGCGGCTGCTCCAGGAGACCGTACGGGTCCACGGACGCACCGTCGTCATGGTCACCCACGACCCGGTCGCCGCCTCGTACGCCGACTCCGTCGTCTTCCTCGCCGACGGCCGGCTGGCCGGGCGGATCAACAACCCGACCGTGGACGCCGTCGCCGAGCGCCTCGCGCACCTCGGTGACACGGTCAACGAGCCGGCCGCGCAGTTCGCTTCGCACTCCGCCGCCCAGCCCGCCCACTCCGCCCACCACATGTACGCGGGGGTGTGACACATGTTCACTCTCGCCATGAGCTCGGTCCGCCGCCGTCCAGGACGCTTCATCGCCACGCTGCTGTCGACCTTCCTCGGCGCTGTGGTCATCATGACCTTCAGTTCGATGCTCGACACGGCCGCCGCCCCGGGCATCGACAGTGTCAGCAAGGAGCCGATCACCACCGCGGCGAACGTGGTCGGCGGCTACGGCGCCCTCCTCGTCTTCTTCGCCATCGCCTCCACGCTCACCGTCAACGTCCGTCAGCGCGGCGAGGAGATCGCCCTGCTCCGCAGGAGCGGCGCGACTCCCGCGCAGATCAAGCGGATGGTGGTCTTCGAGGCCGCCGCGGTGGGGATCATCGGAGCGCTCCTGGCGGTCGTCCCCGCGATGATCGGCGGACAGCAACTGCTCAACGTCTTCAAGGACACCGGCCAGGTCGCCGACGGTGTCGACCATGTCTTCGGTCCGATCGCACTGTCCCTCGGTGCCACCATCACCCTGCTGGCCTCCGTCGGCGCCGCGTTCCTCGCGGTCCGCCGCGCGACCAGAGAAGCGGCGGGCGGGCGCACGTCCCGCGGCCGGGCGAAGAACTTCGCCGGCGTCGCCGCCCTCCTCCTGGGTGCCGGCACCGTCAGCTCCACCTTCGCGATGGACAAGACGGACGTCGCCCTGATGGCCGCCCCCGGCTACGGCGCGATCCTGCTCGCCGCGGGCTTCGCGATCCTCTCGCCCGCACTGCTGCGCATCCTGCTCGGTGTGCTGTCCGGGCCGCTGACCCTGCTCTTCGGTGCCAGCGGTTATCTGACCGTCCACAACATGCGGCAGCGCGCCACCCAGCTCTCCAGCGTGCTCATGCCGCTGATCCTCTTCATCAGCATCTCCTCGGCCATCCTCTACATGCAGGTCATCGAGAACGACGCGGCCAAGGCCGCCGGTCTCACCCGGTCGAGCGACGACAAGAGCATCCAGACCCTCAACTTCGTGATCGCCGGCATCATCGTGATCTTCGCCTGCATCATGCTGGTCAACAGCCTCTACGCGGCGACCACCTACCGCACCAGGGAGTTCGGCCAGCAGCGTCTCACCGGCGCCACGCCGAACCAGGTCCTGGGCATGATCGGCCTCGAATCGCTCATCCTGACCGTCTTCGGGGTCTTCTTCGCGACGCTGTCGGCGCTCGCCGGAATCGTCTCCTTCACCGCCGTCCGCACCGGCACCGCCGTCCCCGAGGGCCAGAACCTCGGGATCTGGCTGGCGGTCGTGGGCATCGGCGCGGCGGCGACGATCGTCACCAGCGTGGGTACGGCCCGCCGCGGCCTGCGCACTCCGGCCACCGAGGCGGTGGCACTGGCCGCCTGACATGAGGAACATGAGGAATCGGACAGCACCACACCGACAGGAACAGCCGCCGAGGGGCAGTCGCGGACAGCGACTGCCCCTCCGGGCTCTGTGGCGCGGCCGGTTGGGGCGCGGAGGCTGTGCCCCCGCAACCCGGCGCCGCCACCCGCCGGTCCGGACAGGTCCTTCGAGTCGTTCAGCGGCCCGGAGTTATTCCCGGTATCCCGAATGTGGGCATCCGCTCACCCGCTCGTCCGCACCCCGGAATCGCCCGGCCCCGCTCGTATGCTCGGAGATATGACGACGAGCGCCACGTCCCCCTCCGGATCGCCCTCCGCCCCCACCGCCAACGCCATGCGCCGCGCCCTCAAACGCGCCAGGGACGGCGTCGCGCTCGACGTCGGGGAGGCCGCCGTACTGCTCCAGGCGCGCGGCGACGACCTGAAGGACCTGGCCGCCTCCGCCGCGCGGGTCCGGGACGCCGGACTCGAAGCCGTCGGGCGCCCCGGGATCATCACGTACTCCCGCAAGGTCTTCATCCCCCTCACCCGCCTCTGCCGCGACAAGTGCCACTACTGCACCTTCGTCACGGTCCCCGGCAAGCTCCGCCGGGCCGGGCACGGCATGTATCTGTCGCCCGACGAAGTCCTGGCCATCGCCCGCGAGGGCGCCCGAATGGGCTGCAAGGAGGCGCTGTTCACACTCGGCGACCGCCCCGAGGACCGCTGGCCCGAGGCGAGGGATTGGCTGGAGGCCGAGGGGTACGACGACACCCTCGCGTACGTACGGGCCATGGCCATCCGTGTCCTGGAGGAGACCGGGCTCCTCCCGCACCTCAACCCCGGTGTGCTCGGCTGGACCGACTTCCAGCGGCTCAAGCCCGTCGCGCCCAGCATGGGCATGATGCTGGAGACCACCGCCACCCGGCTCTGGTCCGAGCCCGGCGGCCCGCACCACGGCTCGCCGGACAAGGAGCCCGCCGTACGGCTCCGGGTACTCGAAGACGCCGGCCGGTCCAACGTCCCCTTCACCACCGGCATCCTGATCGGCATCGGCGAGGACTACGAGGAGCGCGCCGACTCCCTCTTCGAGCTGCGCCGCACCGCCCGCGCCTACCACGGCATCCAGGAAGTCATCGTCCAGAACTTCCGCGCCAAGCCCGACACCGCGATGCGCGCCACGCCCGACGCCGAACTGGAGGAGCTGGCCGCCACGATCGCCGTCGCCCGGCATCTCCTCGGCCCGGCCGCCCGTATCCAGGCCCCGCCCAATCTCGTGGACGAGGAGTACGCGCTCCTCATCGGCGCCGGCATCGACGACTGGGGCGGCGTCTCCCCGCTCACCCCCGACCATGTGAACCCCGAACGCCCCTGGCCGCACATCGACGAACTGGCCGAGCGCACCGCCGCCGCCGGATTCGAGCTGCGTGAACGGCTCACGATCTACCCCGAGTTCATCCAGCGCGGCGAGCCCTGGCTCGACCCGCGCCTGATGCCGCACGTGCGCGCGCTCGCCGACCCGGCGACCGGTCTCGCCCGCGAGGACGTCAGACCGGCCGGGCTGCCGTGGCAGGAGCCCGACGAGGGCTTCACCGCCACCGGCCGTACCGATCTGCACCGCACCATCGACACCGAGGGCCGCACCGGCGACCGGCGCGACGACTTCGACCATGTGTACGGCGACTGGGACGCGCTGCGCGAGGCCGCCGCCCCCGGCATGGTCCCCGAGCGCATCGACACCGACGTCAGGCAGGCGCTGGGCCAGGCCGCCGCCGACCCGACGAAGCTCACCGACGACGAGGCGCTCGCGCTGCTGCACGCGGACGGTCCCGCGCTCGACGCGCTCACCCGGATCGCCGACGAGCTGCGCCGCGAGGTGGTCGGCGACGACGTCACCTACATCGTCACGCGCAACATCAACTTCACCAACGTCTGCTACACCGGCTGCCGTTTCTGCGCCTTCGCCCAGCGCCGTACCGACGCCGACGCGTACACCCTCTCCCTCGACCAGGTCGCCGACCGCGCCGCGCAGGCGTGGGACGTCGGCGCCGTCGAGGTCTGCATGCAGGGCGGCATCCACCCCGACCTGCCCGGCACCGCCTACTTCGACATCGCGCGCGCCGTGAAGGAGCGCGTACCCGGCATGCATGTGCACGCCTTCTCCCCGATGGAGGTCGTCAACGGGGCCTCCCGCACCGGGATGTCGATCCGCGAATGGCTCACCGCCGCGAAGGAGGCCGGGCTCGACTCGATCCCCGGCACCGCCGCCGAGATCCTGGACGACGAGGTGCGCTGGATCCTCACCAAGGGCAAACTGCCGACCGCCACCTGGATCGAGGTCGTGGAGACCGCGCACTCGCTGGGCATCCGCTCCAGCTCCACGATGATGTACGGCCACGTCGACCAGCCCCGCCACTGGCTGGGGCACTTCCGCACCCTGGCCGGTATGCAGCGCAAGGCGCTGGAAGCGGGGCGCGAGGGCTTCACCGAATTCGTCACGCTGCCCTTCATCCACACCAACGCCCCGGTCTATCTGGCCGGTATCGCCCGCCCCGGCCCGACGACCCGCGACAACCGCGCCGTCATGGCGATGGCCCGGCTCCTCCTCCACCCGTACATCACCAACATCCAGACGAGTTGGGTGAAACTCGGCACGGACGGCGCGGCCGAGATGCTGCGCTCCGGCGCGAACGACCTCGGCGGCACGCTCATGGAGGAGACCATCTCCCGCATGGCGGGCTCCGGTTACGGCTCGTACCGCTCGGTCAAGGACCTGGTCGCCATCGCCGAGGCCGCGGGCCGGCCGGCCAGGCCCCG
Source organism: Streptomyces sp. NPDC058653 (assembly GCF_042716895.1). NCBI lineage: Bacteria > Bacillati > Actinomycetota > Actinomycetes > Kitasatosporales > Streptomycetaceae > Streptomyces > Streptomyces sp. NPDC058653. The sequence continues at coordinate 325,566 of NZ_JBHXRM010000002.1, forward strand.
GACCACGCTGTACGGGGAGGTGCCCGAGGAGCGCGTACGGGCGGCGGAGGCGTCCGACGGGCACCTGCCGGAGCTGCTGCCACTGCTGCCCGCGGAGTGACCCGGGTGCGCCCGGCGCACCCGCCGGGCGCACCCGGCTGTGCCCGTGCTCAACCGTCCGTTCCCGTTCGATTACAGTGCTGCGCCAGACGCGCTTTCCACGCATCGGGAGGGAGGGGACGCGTGAACAGGCCAGCCACCGCCACCGCCATATGGGGCCGGGCGGAGCAGCAGGACTTCCGGAGCCGCGTCCGTGGCTGTCTCCTCGGGGGAGCGATCGGCGACGCGCTGGGAGCGGCGGTCGACACACTCACCCTCGACGAGACCCGCTCCGCGCACGGCGCTGAGGGCGTCACCGACTTCGCCCCCGCCTACGGCCGGCGCGGCGCGGTCGCCGCCGCGACCCAGCTGACCCTCTTCACCGTGGACGGCCTCATCCGCGCCCAGGTCCGGCGCGACACGGGCGCCTGGCACCCGCCGACCGACGTGCACCGCGCGTATCTGCGCTGGGCCGCGACCCAGAGCGACTGGGGGCCGGACGAGCGCCGCAAGGACAACGGCTGGCTGGCCCAGGAGGAGTGGCTGTACGCGCGCCGCGACCCCTCCGTGTCCTGTCTGACCGGGCTGGGCGACGAGCTGATGGGCACCCTGGAGAGGCCCAAGAACCCGACCGCGCGCGACGCGGGCGCGCTGGTGCGCTCGGCGCCGTTCGGGCTGCTGGTCGGCTGGGAGCCGCAGCTGGTGTGCCAGCTCGCCGTGGAGTGCGCGGCGCAGACGCACGGCCATCCCACCGCGTACCTGTCGGCGGGGGCGTACGCCGTGATCGTGCACGGCGTCGCGCGGGGCGACAGCGTCGACGCGGCCGTGCAGCGGGCCCTGGCGCTGATGACCCAGCGGCCGGGCCACCAGCCGGTCACCGACGCGCTGGGGCAGGCGCTGGGAGCCGTACGGCAGGGCATCCCGACCCCGGGCCGGGTCGCGCTGCTCGCGGAGGGCCGGGCGGCGGAGGACTCGCTGGCGGTGGCCGTCTACTGCGCGCTGGTCGGCGAGGACGTACGCCACGGCCTGCGACTGGCGGTCAACCACGACGGGCCCTCGTCGGCGACGGGGGCGCTCTGCGGGGCGCTGCTGGGGGCGATGCACGGGGAGACGGCGCTGCCGCCCGCGTGGCTGGCCGAGTTGGAGGGCCGCCCGACGCTCCTTGAGCTCGCGGACGACTTCGCGATGGAGATGACGCAGGGGCCGGCGCTCCACAGCCCGTCGGTGACGTCGTCGGGCTGGCTGACGAGGTACCCGCGGGGCTGAGGCCGCGCTTCGAGCCCGTCCGGCGAGGGAGCACGCCACCCGCCGGACGCTGTGTGGTGGTCGGATCTGCCGGCCCGGGCCGGGCCCGGTGGAGCGGGTCCGGGCCCGGCACCGGGCCGGCAGGGGCGGATCCGTCAGCCGGAGGCGTCCTCGCGGCCGAGCACCTTCGTGTCGCCCGACGTGGCCGGCGCCGGCACCGCCGCCGCGAGCGCGTCCGAACCGTCGTCGTCGTTGTTGATCTTCTCCAGGACGGCGTCGCGCTCCGGTGTGTCCTCCGGCTTGAGGTAGCCGATCAGGATGTAGAGGACGAGCGAGACGGCGAGCGGGATCGACACCTGGTACTGGAGCGGCACCCCGCCGTCCACGTTCCAGCTGATCGGGTAGTTGACCAGCCAGAAGGTGACCAGACCCACCGACCAGCTGACCAGGGCGGCCGTGGGACCGCTCTTGCGGAACCAGGGCAGCAGACCCAGCATCAGCGGGATCGCGATCGGACCCATGAGGCCGGCGACCCACTTGATGACGACGGTGATGATGTCGCCGAAGAAGTCGGAGTTGACCTGCGTCGCGATGGCCATCGACAGACCGAGGAAGAGCAGCGTCGTCCAGCGGGCGGCCAGCAGCCCGACCCGGGTGTCCCACTCGCGCGCCGTACGCGACACCGCGGGCATGATGTCGCGGGTCACGACCGCCGCGATGGCGTTCGCGTCCGAGGAGCACATGGCCATCGTGTGCGAGAAGAACCCGACGATGACCAGGCCCAGCAGACCGTGCGGCAGGAGCTGTTCGGCCATCAGCGCGTAACTGTCGGCCGGCACGTCGGTCTCGATGAGCACCGGCGCGACCCACATCGGGAAGAACAGCACCAGCGGCCAGACCAGCCACAGCACGGCCGACAGGGCGCCGGAGCGCGTCGCGGACCTGGCGGAGTCGGTCGCCATGTAGCGCTGCGCCTGGTTCCACATGCCGCCGTTGTACTCGAAGGTCTTGATGAACAGATACGCGATCAGGAAGACCATCATGTACGGCCCGGCCAACGGCTCGGTGTGGCCCTGGAGTTCGGGCTCGTCCCAGACGTTCCACAGGCTGCTGAACCCGCCGAGCTCCGCCATGACGGCGACGAGCATCGCGATTCCGGCGATGAACTGGATGATGAACTGCCCCAGTTCGGTCAGGGCGTCGGCCCACAGCCCGCCGACGGTGCAGTAGACCGCGGTGACCGCGCCCGTGATCAGGATGCCCATGTTGAGCGAGACACCGGTGAAGACGGAGAGCAGGGTGGCGATGGCGGCCCACTTGGCGCCGACGTCCACGATCTTCAGCAGCACGCCCGACCAGGCGAGCGCCTGCTGGGTGGGCAGGTTGTAGCGGTTCTTGAGGTATTCGAGCGGCGACGAGACATGCAGCCGCGAGCGAACCCGGTTGAGCCGGGGCGCGAAGAGCTTGGCCCCGATCGCGATGCCGATGGCGATGGGGAAGGACCAGGTGACGTACGACGTGACGCCGTAGGTGTACGCGATGGCCGCGTACCCGGTGAACATCACCGCGCTGTAGCCGGACATGTGGTGCGAGATGCCGGACAGCCACCACGGCATCTTGCCGCCGGCCGTGAAGTAGTCATGGACATCGCCCACGCGCTTGTGGGACCAGACGCCGATCGCGACCATCACACCGAAGTATCCGATGAGCACGGTCCAGTCGAGACTGTTCATGTGCCCCCTCCAGGGGTCCGCCTTGTGAACGTGGGTGCGCTCCGCCAGTACGTCCGGTCAGCGGCGCCCCCGTGCGGGAGCGGGGACTTCGGGGATTGAACCGCTACTCGCGCCAGCGGGTCAAGGGTTCCAGCGGTCATAAGTGTGAACACGGATCAGAAAGCCGAACGATTTTACTGGTTCTTGACCTTGTGGGGCGTTGTCGCGAACGTGACGGGAACCACACGATGGGCGGGCACTTCGTCAGCTGCGGCAGGTAGTACGGCAACAAACAGAAACGACCGCACGGGATGCGGGTCCCGTGCGGCCGAGAGGGAGTTCGTGTGAAGTGATGGGCATGGCCGAGCCCCCTCGGCCAGGACGGCGGACAGGTCGAGAGGGCTCATTCCGTGCTGTGGTGCGGGTGGCGCGAAGGGCTCAGCCGAGGTCGAACGCGCCTCGGTTCATCTCCTGTACGAAGGTGGTCCACGATCCGGGGACAAAGGTGATCGAGGGACCTTCCGGGGCCTTCGAGTCCCGTACGGCAATCGCCTGCACGACGGGAGACTTGACCTCTACGCATGCGCCGTTTCCGCCGGAGTACGAGGACTTGGTCCAGGTGTCCGTGGCGCCCTGAAGAATTGCCATGTTCGGTTCGCTCCGATTCAGCAAGTGGTGTCCATACGCCAACTTCTTGCCGGCAAGATCGACGCTACTAGCCGGGATGGACGCGTGGGGCGGACGTTCACTCGACCGGATGGGATATCCCGGTGGACTCTTCCGACGCGAGTCCACCGGGTGTATTCTGCCGCCCCGCCTTGCTCAACCGGCCGCGCGGGCGTATCCCTTGGCGATGTCCGAGATGAACTCGCGGGTCTGGTCGGCATTCAGCGCCTGCGCGCGAAGGTGTTCGTACATCACGCTGTACTTCTGGACGTCGTTCGCCTTCTCCAGATAAAGATCACTCGTGACGCCCTCGATGTACACCACGCTCGAATCGGTGGCGTCCGGGAATTCGAGAATCGCGTAATGCCCGCTGATACCCGGATGGGCGCCCATGTCGAAGGGCAGCACCTGCACCGTGACATGGGGCAGCTGGGAAAGCTCGCCCAGGAACTCCAGCTGCTCACGCATCAGATTCCGGTCGCCGACGACGCGGCGCAGCGCCGACTCGTCGATCACCGCCCACAGACGCAGCGGCTGCTCCGGCGCGTTGACCCGCTCCTGGCGGCGCACCCGTACGCTGACGCGCTTCTCGACGTCCGCGGGCGAGGTCTCCGGGAGCGCGCCGGTGATGAGCGCCTCCGCGTACCTCCGGGTCTGGAGCAGTCCGGGCACGACCTGCGGCTCGTACACGCGAAGTGAGGCCGCGTCCGTCTCCAGGCCGATGTAGACGCTGTACGGGATATCGCCGAAGGCGTGCCACCAGCCCTGCTGGCGGGAGTCCTTGGCCATTTGCATCAGCGACTCGACAATGCGGTTGTCCTCGACCTCGTACACACCGCACAGGTCGCGGACATCGCGCTGACTGATGGAACGGCGACCGTTCTCAAGACGGCTGATCTTCGACTGGGAGACCAGCAGGCGCTCCGCCACCTCCTCGGCCGTCATGCCTTTGACCTCTCGGAGCCGGCGCAGCTCCTGGCCCAATCGGCGTCGCCTGACGGTGGGATTGACACTGGACGCCACGGAAACGGCACCTCCTGCTGAGTAACTGCGTAGCTCTGTGTGTCTACGTCTCAGCAGACTGCCACCGATAGGGCCAACTGCGCTGGAAAACAGGCACAGAGAAGAAAGCCCGGGTGGTAAGTGGACACCCCGCGGAGGGACCTGTACCGGGGCGCGCGACGCGCGGGGGCAGCCGATCGTACGGCTGGACCCCGCGCGCCTTTTGCGGCTCCCGAACCGGGTCTCTGGGGACGTCGGCGCGGCGGATTCGGATACCCGCGTGCTGGCGTGTCCGTGCTCTCAGTGCGCCGCGACGCGGGCCATGCTCCCGCGCTGCGGTTGCATCGGTACGGCCGGCGGTCGGCCTCCCGGTGCGGGATTGCGGCGTGGCTGAGCGGCCACACCGTTCTGGACGTCCATCACGGCATGCGCCACGAGACCGCCCATCGGGTCGTGTCTGATCAGATCCCGGAGCCGGGAGCGCGACGAGCGCCCCTCGTTACCGGGGTACAGGTGCTTGCCCAGTCCGACCGCGTGGGCCAGGGCGGCGAGCGCCGCGGTCCGCGGGTCCGGCGGTACGCCGGTACGGATCGCACTGTCCAGCCGTGACCTGATGTCGCGGCTGATCGCCGTCTCCGTCGCCTGGTAGCGAGTCGTCGGCAGCACTCCGCACATCTGGCCCGCCACGGCATGAACCATGCCGCACCGCTCCAGATGCGAGAGGTAAATCTGACGGAGCCCCAATCGGGGCCCGCCGATCCAGTGAACTGCGCGAACCGGGCTGCCGCGTCTGCGCAGCAGTTCCAGCGCGGAGTCCAGAGTCGGATCTCCGGTCGGCCGTGGCATCACCACGGCGATACGATCCCCGTCAGGGGCTATCCGTCCTGCCAGAGCCAGCTCTACTAGCTGTGCTCCGGCCAGGCCGAGGTCGAGCGACTGCGGCTGCGCTGTGGTACCCGTGGCCGGGTCCAGAGCGAGCAGCAGAAGCTCCTCCGGAATTGTTCTGCGGCTCCTGCCCATCCATGCCTCCCCGCGTGGATGAATGACAGGGTGACCCCTCTCACATTGGTCTGTCGAGGGTGCCTGGTCGCTTTGTGCGGGAACCGTTATGTATGTCGTTCTCGTCTTGCACTTGGGCTGTGGTTTCCCACAGGACACTGATAATCGGTTCGGAGAGTGCGGCGGAGTGCGCGACGCGCCGCACACGCATGAGGAGGCACGGTGGCGGGCGAGTCCCCCGACAAGTCGGAGCAGCGGAAGTCGTCGGGGGAGGCGACTGAGGAACGGGACCCGAGGTTCGCGGTCTTCCGTGAGTCGGCCGCCGCCCGAGAGGCGGATGCCACTGCCGGGGAGGCGGCGGGCGGCGCCGACACGGGCAAGGACGCGGCGCCGGGCGCCGACGGTTCCGCTCGGCGCGCGGCAGCGGTGGACACTGCGGAGCCCTCTGTCGACCGCGCGACGGCCGTTTTCACGGTCCGGGGCGGGGAGGGTGGCTCCGGGGCTCCTGAGGCCGCTGGGGCGCCTGTGACGGCTTCTGAGGGGTCTTCGGAGAGTCCGGCCGGAGCGGAGGGTGAAGTCACCGCTCCGGACCCGGAGATGCGGGCCGCCGCGACATCGGGGCCGGTGGCCGAGTCCGACGTCGACCGGAGGACCGCGGTTTTCCGCGTGCCGGACGCCGAACTGGAATCCACATCCGGACACGAGTCCGAGTCGGCGCCTGAAGCCGCCTCGACCGCCGGGCCTGAGCCGGAACCCACGGAGACGGAGGCGCCGTCCAAGCCGGTGCCTGGCGGCCTGGGTGCCAACCCCGAGCTGCCCTCGGCCGCTGCCGCGCCGGAGGCGCCGGAAGCCGGGTCGGGTGGCCGGTCCGGTGCGGGAGCCGCGGGCGGGACGAAGCCCGAAGCCACTTCGGCGGAGCCGGAAGCGCCGGGTGGGGCGACGTCTGCGTCGCCGAAGGCGACTCCTGCGGGTGGCGGGCCGGAGGCCGTGTCGCGTGCCGGGTCGGGTGCTGGGTCTGAGGTCGGTGGCGCCGCCAAGTCGGGTGCGGGAGCTGTGGGTGGGGCGAAGCCCGAGGCCCCATCGGCGGAGCCGGAGGCGCCGGATGGTGCGGCGTCCGCGTCGCCGGAGGCGACCCCTGTGGCCGGACGGCCCGAGGCTGGTCCGGGTGGCCGGTCCGGTGGTGCCGCCAAGTCGGGTGCGGGAGCTGTGGGTGGGGCGACGTCTGCGTCGCCGGAGGCGACTCCTGCGGCCGACGGTCCGGAGGCCGGGTCGCGTGCCGGGTCCGGTGCTGGGTCTGAGGTCGGTGGGGCCGCCAAGTCGGGTGCGGGAGCTGTGGGTGGGGCGAAGCCCGAGGCGCCTTCTGCCGAGCCGGAGGCGCCGGGCGGTGCGGCGTCCGCGTCGCCGGAGGCGACCCCTGTGGCCGGACGGCCCGAGGCTGGTCCGGGTGGCCGGTCCGGTGGTGCCGCCAAGTCGGGTGC
>NZ_JBHXRM010000002.1:332845-367806 GCF_042716895.1 Streptomyces sp. NPDC058653
GGGAGCCGTGGGCGGGACGAAGTCCGAGCTGCCCTCGGCCGGTGCCGCGTCGGAGGGTGCAGCCACCTCGGCGGAGCCGGAGACGCCAGGTAGCGCTGCGCCCGCGTGGCCGAAGGCGACTACTGCGGTCGGCGGCCCGGAGGCGGGCTCGGGTGCCCGGTCCCGTGGTGGGTCCGGTGCGGGAGCCGTGGGTGGGGCGAAGTCCGAGGCCCCCTCGGACCCGAAGGCGACTCCCGAAGCCGGGCCGGGTGGGAAGTCCGGTGCCGACTCCGTGGGCGGCAAGCCGTCCCGCAGGGACGAGGGCGAGGGCGCGTCCGCCGGTGGCGTTACCCCGGCGAAGGCGCAAACGTCCGGTGGTGACGACGAGGGCGGGGTCGATCGGAAGACCGCTGTCTTCAAGGCGATCAAGCGGCCCGGGGTCGATCAGCCCACCACCATGCTCAAGCTGCCCCCGCAACCGCCCGCCGAGGGCGTCGGGGAGCGCAGCAGCACATTCGTGCCGCTGCGGTCCGACGACGTACGGGTCCCCGGGAAGCCCGCCGGGGCGCCCGCCGCGGCCTCCGCGCCCGCCACCGGTGTCGCCGAGGCCGAGCGGACGCGGCAGCAGCCCATGCCCCCGCTGCCCCCGCTCGATCTGCTCGCCGAGCTGACCAACAAGCCGGCCCCGCCCGAGACCCCCGCCCGTACCGTCGTGCGGCGGGTCAAGATCTGGACGCCGCTGCTCGTACTCGTACTGATCATCTTTGCGGTCGTACAGGTCGTGCGCCCGGTCCCGACGCCCACGTTGAGCCTGACCGCCAAGTCCACGTACACCTTCGAGGGCGGCAAGCCCTCGCTCCCGTGGCCCGGCGAGGGCCAGGGCTACATGGCCGCGACCGGCCTCGGCACCGTCGGCTCGTTCGGTGAGCAGACGGCCGTGCCCATCGGCAGTGTCGCCAAGGCGATGACCGCGTACGTCGTCCTCAAGGACAAGCCGCTGAAGAAGGGCGCCGACGGCCCCTCCATCAAGGTCGACGCCAAGGCCGAGGAGGACGGCGGGCTCGACGCGCAGGGCGAGTCGACGCTCAACACGGTGAAGGAGGGCGACACCCTCACCCTCCACGACGCGCTGGCCGCCCTCATGATCCCGTCCGCCAACAACATCGCGCGACTGCTGGCCCGTTGGGACGCCAACGGCTCCGAGGAGGCGTTCGTCAAGAAGATGAACGACACCGCGAAAGAGCTCGGCATGAAGAACACCACGTACACCGACCCGTCCGGACTGGACGCGACGACGGTCAGCTCCGCGGAGGACCAGGTCAAGCTCGGCCAGAAGCTCGTCGAGATCCCGGCCCTGATGGACATCACCAAGCTGCCCGAGTGGACGGACCCGTCGGGCAAGACGTGGCGCAACTACAACACCCTCGTCCCGTACGACGGCGCGCTCGGCATCAAGACCGGCTCCACCACCAAGGCCGGCGGCAATCTCCTCTTCGCCGCGCACAAGATGGTCGGCGACACTGACCAGTTGATCGTCGGAGCGGTCCTCGGCCAGCACAAGGCGCCCATCATCGACACCGTCAACGCCGTGAGCAAGGACGTCATGCTCGCGACGCAGGACGAGCTGGAGGGCGCGACCATAGTGAAGAAGGGCGCGGTCGTCGGCGAGGTCGACAACGGCATGGGGACGACGACACCGCTCGTCGCCACCGAGGACGTGAAGGCCGTCGGCTGGTCGGGCCTCACCGTCAAGCTCGAACTGGACGACGGCGGCAAGGCCGTACCGCACACCGCCGCCGCGGGTACGCACGTCGGCACCCTGACCGTGGGTGAGGGCCGGAGCCAGGTGAAGGTGGCCGTCGCCCTCCAGAGCGACCTGTCGGAGCCGACGTTCATCGACAAGCTCACGCGGGTGGGCTGACCCGGCCGGGCTGACCCGGTCGGCCGATTCTGTCCACGGGCGCACGGGAGAGCGCCGGAAACGGCGCTCTCCCCGTCCCTGGGCGCGTGCTAGCGTCCGAGAAAGGGCAGCCAGGCAACTCAGGACGCGGGGACGGCGTCCTTACTTCCTCCAGGGCCGGACGGACCTCAGGGGGCCGGCACACCGGGCTGACGGTGAGACGGGGAGAGCCGCATTGACCACCGCTGAGCCGACGCGCGCGGACGGCAACTCCGCCACGCCCCCCGGGCCGGCGGCGAAGGGATCGCGGAAGTCGGGAACGGGCGACAGGGCGACCGCCTCCGCCCGGCCGGACCCCACGACGGAGACGCCGTCCCCGACGGCCCCGCCCCCCGACGCGCCGCAGACGCCGGAAACGGTGTCCACGACCGACGCGCCGCAGACGCCGGACGCGGTGTCCACCCCCGACGCGGCGCCGACGCCGGACGAGGCGTCCCCAACGGCTCCGGCCCCCGACACGGCGCACACGACCGGCACGGCGCAGACGCCGGACGCGGTGTCCACGACCGCCCCGGCCCCCGACGCGCCGCAGACGCCGGACGCGGTGTCCACCCCCGGCGCGGCGCACGCGCCCGACACGGTGTCCACGACCGCCCCGCCCCCCGACGCGGCGCACGCGCCCGACACGGTGTCCACGACCGACGCGGCGCCGACGCCGGACGAGGCGTCCACGACCGACCCGGCGCGCACGACCACCGCAGGCCCCAACCCCGGGCCGCCCCCCGCCAAAGACCTCCGCAGCCGGCTTCTCCGGCACCCCGTCCTGCTCACCGGGACCCTCGCCGGGGTCGTTCATCTGCTCTGGTTCCTCTTCCTCGCCAACAGCGGCGGCGACATCGCCGCGCAGGACGCCTGGGCCGAGTTCGTCGGGCGCCACCCGGACTCCGCGTACAACCTCGCCTGGTACGGCGGGATGCACCCCGTCTCGTACAGCGTCGTCTCGCCCTACCTGATGTCCCTCTTTGGCGTCCGTACGACGATGATGATCGTCGGGACGGTCTCGGCCGCCCTGACCTCGCTGATCCTGTACCGCGTCAAGGCCGTCAGGAATCCGCTCGCCTGCTCGTTCGCGGGCGTCTTCGCCTTCCTCTGCAACGCGCTCTCCGGCCGGGTGACCTTCGGTCTCGGCACGATGTTCGCGCTCGGCGCCGTCGCCGCCGTCTTCTGCTGGCCGCACCGCTGGCGCTACAAACGCTGGGCCAAGGGCGTGGTCGCCGCGCCGCTCGCCGGGCTCGCGACCGCGGCGAGCCCGGTGGCGGGGCTCTTCCTCGGTGTCGTCGCCGCCGCGCTCTTCCTCAACAAGCGGCGCCCGGGCGCGTACTCCATCGGCCTCGCCCCGGTCGCCGTCGTCGCCCTCTCGGCCTGGCTCTTCCCGTTCTCCGGCACCCAGCCGATGTCGCTGTGGACCGCGTCGCTGCCCTTCCTCTTCTCCGTCGCCGCCTTCGTGCTCGTGCCGCGCGACTGGAGCACGGTCCGTACCGCCGCCGCCGTCTACGGCATCGGGACACTGCTGACCTGGGCGATCGACTCCCAGATCGGCTCCAACGTGTCGCGGCTCGCCATGATCGTCGGCGGTGTGGTGCTGCTCGCCGCGCTGCCGTACACGGCGCCGCGCACCCGCGGGTGGTACGCGCTGGTGCTGGCCTTCGCCGCGCTCAACTTCTGGATCGGCTTCAAGGGCGTCGACGACATCATCCGCACCGCGCCGACCGCGTCGTGGGCCCGGGAACTGGCACCGCTGGTGAACGAGTTGCAGGAGGTCGGCGCCGAGCGCGGCCGGGTGGAGGTCGTCCCGGCCAGCAGCCACCGCGAGGCCTCGGCCCTCGCGCCGTACGTCAACCTGGCCCGCGGCTGGAACCGGCAGGCCGACATGGAGCGCAACCCGCTCTTCTACGACGACAGCCTCACCGACGACACCTACCGCGCCTGGCTCGACCGCTGGGCCGTGCGTTACGTGGTGCTGCCCAAGGGCCGGCCCGACAACGGCGCCGACCTGGAGGCCGAGCTCGTACAGCGGGGCCTGCCCTATCTGAACCATCTGTGGGGCGACGCCAACTGGCAGCTCTACGAGGTCCAGGACCCGGTTCCGCTGGCCGATCCGCCCGCGGACGTACGGCGGGCGTCGGCGGACGAGCTGACCATAGAGGTGACGTCCCCCGGGCGGGTGCTGATCCGCATCCCGTACTCGCGCTGGCTCGCCGTCGTGGACGAGAAGGGCGAGAGCCTCGACCGGCCGGAGGAGACAGACGCGTCCAAGGCGGACGAGGACGGCCCGAAGAGGTTCACCAACCCCCACGGCTGTCTGTTCCGGGCCGAGAAGAACACCGACGGCGACGAGTGGACGGAGCTGCTCGCCCCGCGCGCGGGGACGTACCGCATCGCCGCGCCCTACCAGCTCCGTCCGGGCACGCCCTGCCCGGAGGAACTGCGCGACGAGGGCTGACGGCGCCCACCGCCCTCAGCCCCCGCCGTCACCCCCGCCGTGACCCTCGCCCCGCACTCCCGCCGCAAAGACCGACGTCCCACGCCTCAGAGGCGCTTCGCGCTGCGCAGCGTCTTCGCGTAGTACCCGTTGCCGTCCAGCCGCGACGTACCGCCCGTGTCGCCTATCGTCGGTCCGTTGACCTCCTCGCGGCTGGAGACGAACATCTGGTGCCCGTCGGTGTCCACGCCCATGTAGATCCCGACGTGGTCCAGCCGCTCCTTGGTCCGCGCGTCGAGCTTGAAGAAGACCAGGTCGCCCGGCTGGAGAACGCTGATCGACTTCGGCCGCTCGAACGGCGCGCTCCCGGTCAGCTTGATGATGTCCGTGCCGGTCGCCGAACGCGCCATGCCGTTGGCGGTACGCGGCAGTCCGTCGCCGGTCTTGTCGTCGGCCATCAGCGGGAACCGGCCCCGGTAGCCGAAAACCGTCCGGATGAAGCCCGAGCAGTCGATGGAGCGGTACCGCATCTGCTCCGGCTGGATCGTGGTGCCGTCACGGAAGGTGTACGGAATGCCCAGGTAGTCGTAGAAGTCTGACTCTTCGAGCCGGTAGTCCACACCGAGGCTGCCCTCGGGGTTGATCGGGCCGAAGTCCGCGTCACCCGCGTACGGGGTGCCCTCGCCGTCCTCCTTGACCGGGGCGCCGGCCACGTACTGGAAGGCGTACGCGAACAGGTCGTCCTCCTCGCTGCCGTAGAACTCCTCGAACCAGTCCTTGAACCACTGCTCCTTTTCGGCGTCCTTCTTCCACGGCTCGGGCATCAGCCGCACCCAGTTCTCGGTCACCACCCGGGACTGCGTGCTCGTCGGCTCGGCGAACGTACGGCTCGGTCCCGTCAGCGTCGCGGTGCGCGCCCCGTCGGTGAAGGTCGCGAGCACGGCGCCCTTGCCCGAACGCAGCACCGAGCGCTCCGGGTTCTTCAGCCGCTCCCACTTCTGCTCGCCGTTCCGCGCGTCCCCGGCCGACGTCAGGTCCGGGGTGTCCGTGATCGCCTGGACGGCCGGCGCCTTCGCCTGCTCGTCCTTGCGCAGTTCGACGGTGAGGTACGCGCTGCCGGCGAGCAGCGCGATGACGGTGGCTGCGTGCAGGAAACGGCGGGCGCCGCGTTTGTTGGCCTTGGCACTCATGAGAGGTCAGCTCCGGAGGGTCCAGGAATCTCGGGTATGCGGGCGGCGCGAGGGGGTGTCTCTCCGGTCGGGCCCGCGAGCCCGGCAAGATCGGGAAGACACCCCCTGACGCCGCTCACGTGGTGGGCAGGGCGCCGAGCAGGATGCCGGCGGTGAGGACGACGTACGCCATCAGCGTGACCGTGCCGGTGGCGAGTATGGTCGCCCCCTTGGGCTGGCGGACGAGCTGGTACGCGATGAGGCCCGGCACGATGAAGCCGAGCGTCTGGTTCGCGTACAGCAGCGGGAACTCCAGCGACAGCACGATCATCACCGTCGCCTGGAGCATCACACCGATGAGGACGACGGCGGAGAAGAGCCGCTTTCCGTAGAGGATCACGAAGCGCTGGACGAGAAGCGTGCTCACGTACGTCAGCACGGTCACCCCGACGACCATGGCGGCGCGCTGGAGGTCCTCGACGAGGGTCAGCGCGAGCCAGCCCGGCGTGATCATGCCGCCGGGGGAGAGATTGGTCGTCAGGTAGCAGATCAGGGAGAACATCAGGCCCAGGCCGATGCCTATGGCGGCGATCTCGGGCGTGAGGACTGCGGGGATCAACGGGGTTCTCCAGGATTCTGCGGGGTCTGCGGCGGCTGCGGAGTGCGGCCGTACGGGGGCTGCTGCTCGGGGCCCGGCTCACGTTCGTCCGCCGCGTCGGCCGGCATCCGTACCGGCTCGAAGGGGCCGCGGGGCCGGGCCGGCCGCTGGTAGCGCTGTTCGTAGGCCTCGGTGTAGGGCTGGAAGGGGTCGATGTGGGGTGAGTAGCGGGGGAGCGCCAGCGTGTCCTCGTGGCGCGGGTGCTGAGCGGCGTGGGGTGCGGGTGCGGGTGCGGGTGTCTGCGCGGGCCCGGCGGGGGTTCCCGCGGAGGCGGGGTCGGACGGTGCCCCGGGCAGGGCCGGTGTCCCGGGCGCGGCCGGGCCGACCGCTGTTCCGGGCGCTGTTCCGGGCGCGGGCAGCTGCGCGTTGAGCCGGGCTACCAGCTCGGTGCCCGGCTCGCCCGAGCGCCTCGGGGTCTGCACCGGCAGGACCACCGGCAGCGCCGCCGTCGCGGCGGGGTCGCCCGCCGCGTCCGACGTCGGCGCCGTCGGCGGGGCGGGAGCGGGAGCGGGCACGGACGCCACGGCGGCGACCGGCGCCGGGTCCTGGCCGGGGACCGGGTCCGGGTCGGGCGTCTCGTCCGCCGGCAGCTCCGCCAGGTGCTCCAGGAGCAGTTCACCCTGGCCGTGGATGTTGCCGATCGCGACGAGCGACGAGTCCGGCCCGAGCCGCGCCAGCAGCTCCCGCATGAACTCCTCCGGGTCGCGCTTGTCACCGCCCAGGTCCACCGCGCGCGAGCGCCAGTCCGCCGGGATCGCGTCGATCGCGCTCTTCGCCGGGTGCCCGATGACGAACACCTGGTCGGGCTGGAGGTCGGGGATGATCTCGCCCATCTGGCCGTTGCGCTCGACGCGGTCGGGGCGGCAGTTGATGACGACGTTCAGCGGGCGGGCGATCGCGCCCAGGTCGAGCAGCTGGTTGATGTTCATCAGCGTCGACTCGGGGTCGTTCGCCGCGAAGACGTTCGCGAACCGCAGCCGCTTGCCGTCCGGCGTGAGATACCGCTCGACCGACAGGACACCCGGGTCCGGCGGGGCGTCGTACATGCCCCGGAGCGCCGTCTCGCGCTCCACGCCCATCAGCTCGGCGACCTTCAGCGCGATCGACACGTTCTCCTTGAACGTGAACCAGCTGAAGCCGCGCAGCTCCTCGTCGCTGACCGTCTCCGGGTCCGCGTAGATGAGCTTGCAGTTCCGCGCGTCCGCCTCCTCCTGGAGGATGTCGAAGCGCTCCTTCTCCGCCGTCACACAGATGCCGTCCTCCGGCATCGAGCGCGACAGCGAGCGCGCCACGTCGTCCAGCGTCGGGCCCATCTCGGCGAGATGGTCCTCACGGACGTTGCAGAGCACGCCGATCGTGGAGCGGATCAGCTTCGACTGGTTGATCTCCTGGAGGGCCGGCATGACAGCCATGCACTCGATCACGAGCGCGTCCGGGTTGTACGCCGCGGCGCGCCGTACGATCCCGATCTGCTCCACCACGTTGGCGATGCCGAACTTCCGGTAGACCGGCTCCTCGGTGGCGTCCGGGTGGATGAAGCGGGCGGCGGTGCCGGTGGTCTTGGCGACGGTGATCAGGTCGCCGCCGCGCAGCGCGCCCGCGCAGAGACGGGTGATGGAGGACTTGCCGCGAATACCGTTGACCAGCACCCGGGTGGGGATGCGGTTGAGGTTGGTGAAGTGGCGCCGCTGCTCGACGACGCCGGCGACCAGCAGGAACGCGCCGCACACCAGCAGCACGGTGTAGAGGAAGAGCACGGTCGGTCAGTTCCTTCCGGCGGGTGCCTGTGCCGGGGCGGCGGCCGGGGCCGTCGCCCCCGCGCCGTCCCGCTTGCGTTGTTCGAGCACCTGCTGGCGCAGCAGTTCCAGAGAGCGGGCGATGGCGCCGACCTCGTCGTGGTGGCGCGGGTAGAGGACGGTGCGACGGTCGCCGCCCGCGAGCGACTCGGCCTGCTTGGCCACCTCACGCAGGGGCCGTACGACAACGATGTGCAGCCAGCCCAGGCACGCCGCCGCGGCGGTGATGCCGAGCAGGCCCGCCAGCACGGTGCGGTTCTGGAGGCTGTACTCGGGGATCGCCAGTCCGGCGGCGGGCTGCCAGCTCACGACGCTCCAGTTGAGCGCGGCGGCCGCGCCGCCGCCGACGAACGGGGCGGCGCTCGCGACCTGCACACCGCCTCCGTCGCGGTAGACGACGGCTCCCGCGCGGGCGCTGACGCCGGTCTTCTGGCTGGTACCGGCGACCAGTTCCTCCAGACGCGCCGACGGCAGGTCCTCGAAGGCCAGATAGCCCGAGTTGCCGCCAAGCACCCGCCTCTCCTTGTCGACGACTCGGATCTCGCCGAGGCCGGGCCGCTTGAGGAGCGAGTTGATGAAGTCGATACGGAACTCGCCGACGACCGAACGGCCGTCACGGCCGGGCAGCTCGGCGTAGCTCGCGACGATCGGCTCGGTGCCGGAGTCGTTCAGGACGGTGATCGGGTCGGCGAACGGCCTGCCGTCGTCCGGCGCGGCCTTCGCCCCGTCCTTGTCCTCGTTCTTGTCCTTGCCCTCGTCCTTGGGCTCGTCGGGCAGCCGGGGGGACTCGCCGGCCCGCGCCACGACGGTGCCGTCGGAGTCGCGTACGTACAGGGAGCGGTAGCGCGAGTGGTCGTTACGGGTGCGCTCCAGGACCTTCGTCATGTCCTCGGGCGAGGTGCGCTCGCCGAGCAGACCGGCGACCGACATCAGGTCGGCGTGGCCCTCGTTGAGCGAGCGGCGCACCCGGTCGGAGAGGGTGTCGGTGCGCTCGCGCTGGTCGTTGGTGACCTGTTCCGGTACGACGGCGGTGGCGTCGGCCCGGTTGAGCAGGAGCAGCATCGGGGCCGACCAGACGAGCAGCAGGATGCCGCAGACCGCGAGCAGCGCGCGGGCGCCGAACCGGCCCTTGCGGCGGGGAGCCGCGCCGTTGCCGTCCGAGGTGCCGCCGGCCTCGTCGGCGGCGGTGCGCTCGCCGAGGAGCTGGCGGCGCAGGCTCTCCAGCGCGTCGCCGATCCGCGCGGCCTCGCCGAAGCGGGGCGCGCGGACCGGGCGGGTCAGATCCCCGCGGGTCAGGCGCCGGCTCTCCAGGAAGAGCCGGAGCAGCGGCCGTTGGACCGTACCGAGCAGGACGCCGACGGCGAGCGCGCCGATCAGCAGCAGCGCGCCGGCGGCGAGCAGCCCGAACAGCGGGTCGGTCACCCGGGTCGGGTCCTCGGCGACGTCGACCATGGCGACGACGGTCAGTCCGAGCGAGGTGGCGACGGTGCCCTTGCCGGGCTCCGGGCCGGTGAGGGCCGCGTAACCGGCGATGGCGCGGTCGCCCTCGAAGAGCTCGCCGCGCAGGCTGCCGCTGACTCCGGTGTAGCCGCCCTGGCCGGGCTCGTTGACCTTGAGGGGGTGTTCCTTGGCCCGTTTGGCGGCGACCGTCGCGAACGCCTTGAGCTGCTTCTCGGAGCGTGCGACACCGGTGCGCTCGTCCTCGGTGAGGACCTGCTCGCTCTCCGGGATGCCGTCGCTGCTGAGGATGCGCCCGGTGCTGTCGATCACCGCGATGGAGCGGAACTTGCCGAGGCTGATACCGGGGAAGCGCAGGCTGCTGGAGGCGATGAGCAGCTGCTGGGGCTGTCCCTTCCAGGAGAGCACCTGGAGGGAGAGCAGCCGGGTCTCGCCGTTGGCCAGGCGCACCATTCGGGGGCTGAGCCCGCCCTCCTCGGAGAGCTTGGTGGTGTCGATCGCGGCCACGGGCACGTTCTCGCCACGGGCGGCGAGCATCCGGCCGGAGGAGATCTCCACGACGGCCGTGCCGACCCACTTCTGGTAGACGCTGCCGATCTTGTCGACCACGGCGTCCGGCTGGGCCGGGTCGCCGGCGTTGAACAGTCCGGCGGTTCTGGCCAGGTCCGCGGCGCTCTCGTCGATGGAGGCGCGCATCGCGACGGCGCCGTCCTCGGCGAAGTGCGCCTGCGAGGTCATGACGGCCTTGGGGACGGAGTCCTCACCCGCCCGGCCGAAGCCGAGGGCCGTGATTCCCGCGAGGGAGAGCAGGAGCGCGGACAGGACCGCGATGGGCGGGCGAATACCGCCCAAGAGGGACATGTCGGCCCGTCTGCGGACCTTGTGCCGTCGCTTCGCGGGCGAAGCGGCCATGAGCATTCCCTTTCGGATGTTCGTGTTCGGCCGGTGCGGTGCGTGCGTGCGGGCGCGCGGGGAACAGCCCCAGCCGGAAGAGTCCGACACGCAGGCCTTGGGGATGGTTGCACAATCAGTGATCTGTGTGACCTACGCGACGTTTGAACCGGGAGATTCCGCCCACGCGCGCGTGCGTACGTGAATCCGGAGGTCCGGACGCTCGGCTCCCCGCAGGTTGGGATGCTCGGCCCCGCGTATGTCCGGGGCCTTACGCGCCGAGGGGCGCTCGTTCAATTCTCGATGGCCGCTCGCTCAGTCCGGCAGTTCGTCCAACGGGCGCAGACCGTCCTTGGCCGCGCCGCGGTTGAGCATCGTGCCCCGGGTGCGTTCGAAGGCGAGCCGGTACTGGGCCCGCTCCTCGGCCGACAGATCCTTGTCCGCGCGCAGCGCGCCCGCGATGTCGAGGAGCCGGTTGTCCTTCGCCCCGCCCAGGGTGGGGCTGGCGGACGGTTCGATCATGCCCTCGGCGATCGCGTCGGCATCGCCCTCCTCCTCCGGCGGGATCGTGACGAAGGTCGGCGCGTACCGCGCCTCCACGTCCCAGCCGCCGCCGGACTTCCTGTGGAACTCGAACCAGCCGATGGCACCTTCCTCGGTCAGCCCCGACGGCACCTCGTGCCGGGCGAGCTGGTTCCCGAGGCCGTACGCGATCCAGGTGCCGTCCACCTTCTCCATCGGCTGGACCACATGCGCGTGGTGGCCGATGATCAGGTCGATACCGGTCTCCTTCGCGATCCTGCGGCCCAGTTGGAGCTGCGTGGAGTGCGGGGCCGGATGGTGCTCGCGCCCCCAGTGGATGCTGAGGACGACCGCCTCGGCGCCCGCCTTGCGCGCGGCCTTCTCGGCGGCGGCGATCGCGTCGAACGAGTTCTTGTTGGTGAGCCAGGGCTTGTCCGCCGGTATCTCCCGGCCGTTGAAGCCGAGGGCGTACGAAAGCTGCGCCACGCGGACGCCCTTGACGTCCATGATCAGCGGCTTCGCCGCCTCGGCGGCGTTGCGGGCGGAACCGGTGTGCTTCAGCCCGGCCGCGTCCAGCGCGTCCAGCGTGCGGGCCACGCCGCCCGGGCCGTCGTCCAGCGTGTGGTTGGAGGCGGTCGAACAGGTGTCGTACCCGGTGTCCTTGATGGCGGTGGTGATCTGCGGCGGCACCAGGAAGTCGGGGAAGCCGCGGAAGGGGCCCTTCGGCCCGCCGACCACCGGCTCGAAGTGGCAGATCGCCAGATCGGCCTTGCTGATGACGGGCTTCACCCCGGCCATCATCTTGTGGAAGTCGGGGTCCGGGACGTCCGGGCCGACCTTCTTGTCGACCGGCTCGGGGACATCGGTGACACCGGCGTCCCGGTACGCCTGCTGGGTCAGCTGCGGGTGGATCAGGATGTCGCCGGCCGCGGCGACGGTGAACGCCGGGTCGCCCTTGGGCCCCGCGGAGTCGCCTTCGCCGCCGACGAGCGAGCAGCCGGCCGCCGCCGTCGCGAGCAGTGCGAACGCCAGTGCGGTGGTGCTCCTGGGCAGACGATCGCGCATGAGGGACATGTTCCTTTGTGGTGTCACCCTGATATTTTCACTCGACAATGAGCCCCGATCCGACCAAAAAGATAACGGTACCGGCAAACCTGCCACGCACCGCCGTCCTTCTGGCTCTCCTCGTGGCGGCCGTCGCGGTGGTCGTCCCGGCTCTCGACAACGCCCGCACCGACACCCCCTCGCCCGGCCCGGGACCCGCCGACGGACCCTCGTCCGGGCTGGAGCGCCGGCTCTCCGCGTACGCCACGGAGACCGTCGCCGCCTCGCGCTTCCGGCCCCCGGACAGGGACGAACGCGAGGCGCTGGCCGAGGGCGTGGGCCTGTACGTCGACGGTGAGCACGAGAAGGCCGAGCGCAGGCTGGCCGAGGTGGACTTCGGCGTACGGATCGTGCGGGACACGCCCCGTGACGGGGACGGCCCGGGCCGCCGGTACGCCGAGATCGCCGACCGGGACGAGGAGACCCGGCGCGGCTGGGGACGGGTCTACATCGACCTGGACACCGCGCCGCGCTACAGCGTCCAGATCCCGCACCCGGTCGCCGACGCGTACACCGACCGTCTCGGCGCGGGCGTACTGGGCCGAGCCCCCGGCGGAATCCTGGTCGTCGCGGGCGCCCACCGCCGCGCGGGCGAGGGCGACGCGGCCGATGTCGCCCACCGCCGGGACACCGTCTTCCACGCGATCGCCGCCGCACTCGTGGACCGGGGTGTTCCGGCCATCCAGGTCCACGGCTACGCCGACAGCACCCTGCCCGGCCGTGATCTCGTCGTCTCCACGGGCGCGGGCGACCACGCCCGCTCCCAGGCGCGGGCGCTCGCGGGCGCGTTGGACGACGACGGCTTCCGGGTCTGCCGCGCCTGGGAGGAGAAGTGCCCGCTCGAAGGCCGGAACAACAAGCAGGGCCGGCTTGCCGCCGAGGAGGGCGTGCCCTTCCTGCACGTTGAGGTGAACCGGACCGTGCGGGGCGACGCGGCACGCACGGACCGCGCGGTGGCGGCGATGGCGGCGGCGGTACGGGAGTGGGGCCCGGGCTCCGGAGACTGACCCGGGCGCACGGGCGCCGCCCTCGTGCCGGAC
This sequence comes from Streptomyces sp. NPDC058653, assembly GCF_042716895.1. Taxonomy (NCBI): domain Bacteria; kingdom Bacillati; phylum Actinomycetota; class Actinomycetes; order Kitasatosporales; family Streptomycetaceae; genus Streptomyces; species Streptomyces sp. NPDC058653. The sequence continues at coordinate 345,845 of NZ_JBHXRM010000002.1, forward strand.
CGGCGCCGCCCGGACGGGCTCGGGTGGGCGGGCGCCGGCCGGCGGCGAGGGCGGCGGGTCCGCGTCGGGCGCGGCGGGTTCAGCGTCGGGCGCGGCGAGGGCGAACGGGCCGCGCCCCGCGGCGGGGTCAGCCCCCGGCGCGGACCTTCGCGCGGTAGTACGTCTCGGCGGCGTCGGCGAACTTGTTCACGAAGTACGCGTTGATGCCCGCGCCCGCGAGCGCGCCCAGCAGCGGAACCGCGCCCGTCACCGCCTTCGAGCCGAGCAGCACCGAGAACTTCACCGCCGCCTTCTGCGCGATCTTCTGGATGAACGGCTTGCTCATCTTGGCGACGACCTTGCCGCCCTTCTTCCCGATGATCTTCCCGCTGACCACGGAGACCCCGGCACCGGCCCCGGCCGCGAGGGCCTTGGCCATGACAGCCGCCCCGAAGGTCGGATAGACGGCGTTCAGCGCGATGAACCCGGCCGACGCCCCGGCCGACGCCGAGCCCACGCTCAGCGCGTCGGGCGTGAGCGCGTCGGCCCAGAGCCCCATGATCACGGCCAGGTCGTCCTCACCGTCGACGCTCGCGCCCAGCTTGAACCCGATGCCCCACGCGCACAGGGACATCTTGTGCATCAGAAAGCTCACGTCCGCGGTGAGCGCCAACATATGGGCCCCCGGCACCGCCATCGCGGCGGCCCCCGCCGCGGCGACCTGCGCCGTCTGCGAGTTCCGCCACCCGCTGAGGGTGTCGTAGTTGGCGGCCCCGCGCTCGGCCATGGACGTGTCCCAGCCCAACTGGTTGAAAGCGGCGACGAAGACGTCGCCGGTAACGCTCGATCCCATGGGTGTCTCCCCCCGGAGCAATGGGCGCACCGCACATGAAACGATCATGTGATCGCCGCGATGCTCCAGGGGACTGCCCTATGCGGTGTCGCCCAAAACCACGCGAAATCCCTGTATCGCCCAGCGAATCCGACGAACCACCCGGTCCCCTCCCACACCGGTCCGATAGGGGGAGGGATCGGGGCTCCGGGCCCCGACTCCCCGCCGGCGGCGGGCACTTCGGGCCGTGTCTCAGGGTGCCCGCACGGCACCGCAGAGTGCCCGGGACCTGCCCGAATAGCCCGCAAACTTCTCTTGGCGTGTTTCATACCGTCGAACGTGATCGTTCACGGGCCGCGCGGGGGTCGTTTGCGGTTCGGATCGGGTGCCGCGCGAGGGCGGCCAAAACGTGAGAAAGGTCGGATTGACACAGAGTCAGGCGGACACGGGGTGTAGTCACCGCAGCAAACGACCCACAAACGACCCCTGTCCGGTGCTGCAACGAGAGCGATAAATCGTCACTGTGTAGGAGCGCCTGCCGACGGTAGGGCACGTTCCGGTTCCGCTGACGATCTGAAAGCACCGATCAGTTCTAACCATGTTGACAGTTGACAGATGTCTCATTCGAGAGGGCTGTGCAGGCGCATGAGCGGCTATTTCACCACGGAATTCCATGAACGCCTCAGGATGCAGGTGCGGTCGTTCGCCGAGGCCGAAGTCCGCCCCCGCATACCCGAGATGGAGGCCTCCAAGGCCGTCCAGCACGAACTCTCCCAGCTCATCGCGTGGCAGGGCTGGCTGGGCGTCACCATCGACCCCATGTACGGCGGCATGGGAGCCGGCCATGTCGCGAAGACCATCATCATCGAGGAACTGGCCCGGGTCAGCGGTGCCATGGGCGCCATGGTGCAGGCCTCGCAGCTCGGTGTCGCGAAGATCATTCACTTCGGCAACGAGACCCAGAAGAAGACCTGGCTCCCGGAGATCGCGGCCGGCGCCTGCCTGCCGACCATCGCCGTGACCGAGACGGGCTCGGGAGGCCACGTCCTGGGCATGGAGGCCACCGCGCACCGCGACGGTGACGACTACGTGCTCAACGGCTCCAAGGTCTTCGTCGGCAATTCCCATGTCGGCGATCTGCACGGCGTCGTGGTGCGTACCGGACCGGGCAGCAAGGGCCTCTCCGCCTTCCTGGTGGAGTCGGACCGCCCCGGCTTCTCGCTCGCCCCGCACAGGCCCGCCATGGGCCTCCACGGCTTCTCCTTCGGCGAGCTGATCTTCGACAACTGCCGGGTACCCGCGGCCAATCTGCTCGGCAACGAGGGCGACGGGCTGCCCGTCGCGTACTCGTCGAGCATCCTCTACGGCCGGGCCAACCTCACCGCCGTCGCGCTGGGCATCCACCGGGCGATCCTGGAGGAGACGATCGCGTTCGCCAGCAGCCGCCAGCGGTACGGCGCCCCGCTCGCCGAACTCCCCACGGTCAAGCAGAAGCTGGGCCGGATGCAGTCCGCGCTCATGACCGCGAAGCTGACCGCGTACCACGCCGTGCATCTGCTGGACCAGGGACTGCCCTGCGACACCGAGCTGATGAACGCCAAGCTCGTGAACGTCGAGTCGGCGATGGACTCCGCCCGTACCGCCATGGAGATCCACGCGGGCATCGGCCTCTCGGCGGACCGGCCCATCGAGCGCTACACCCGCGACGCGTTCCACATCTTCGCCCCGGCCGGCACGTCCGACATCCAGCTCCAGCGCCTCGCCGAGACCGCGCTCGGCAACTCCAAGGGCGACTGGTCACGACGGCTTGCCGCCCACGCCGGAGCGGGGGCGGCTGTCACCGTCTGAGGTTGGCCGACGGTACGCCGGTGACGCTGTGGGCGAGGCCCGCATCCCAGGACCTGTCCGGCCCCGGAACACAATCCGGACCCGGCGGTCCTAGCGCGGGCCCCCACCTGTGCGCTGGTAGATCAGGCGCATCAGCTCGTCGCGGCTCTCCTTGATGAGCTGGAGCGTGTCCCGGCCGGTCTCCTTGCCACGCGGGTCCGTACCCACGAAGCAGACCGTGCCCAGCACGGTGTCCGTGCGCTCGTCGATGAGCGGAGCGCCCGCGTACGTACGGATACCGATCAGGTCCACCACCTCGTTCGAGGCGAACCGCGGGTAGGCGTACACGTCCGGAAGCACCAGCGCCTTACGGCGGTTGAGCACGTCCGGGCAGTACCCGTGGTCACGGGACATGATCCGGCTCACCTCGGGCGCGTTCGCGTCGCCCGACCCGCCCGAACCGCCCGACGCAGCGGACGGCGTGTGCAGACCGGCGAAGAACTGGTGGCCCGTGATGAAGTTGACCATCGCGTACGGCGCGCCGGCCGCCTGCGCGAGCTGCGTCGCGAACGCGTCGAACTGCGCGTCGGGCATGTCACCCAGACCCAGCTCACGCAGCCGGGCCTCCCGCTGCGCCAGTTCCATGTCGGGCGCGGGCAGATGCAGTCCCGCTTCGGTGTCGTACGTCATGAAGTGGCTCCCAGGTCGCTGGAGTGCTGAAGGGGGGGTGCGGCGGGCGGGGACTGGACGGCCCGCTCCCGCGTGCGGCGCACCGAGACCGTGTGCGCGTAACTGACGAGCGAGACCAGTACGTGCTTGGCGGACGCCGGGTCGCGCGCGTCGCAGAGCAACACCGGTACGTCGGCCTTGAGTTCGAGCGCCTCGCGGACCTCTTCCGAGCTGTAGCGGTAGGCGTCGTCGGCGTCGAACTCGTTGACGGCGACGACGAAGGGCACGTCGCGGCTCTCGAAGTACTCGACCGCGGCGAAACAGTCCAGCAGCCGCCGGGTGTCCGCCAGGACGACGGCCCCGATGGCACCCAGGGACAGATCGTCCCAGGTGAACCAGAACCGCTGCTGGCCCGGAGTGCCGAACAGCAGGAGCACCATGTTCTGCTTCTGGAGGGTGATCCGGCCGAAGTCCAGGGCCACCGTGGTGGTCGACTTGGACTCGATGCCCTCCAGGCGGTCGGTGCCCGTTCCGCTGCTCGCCGAGGTCAGCGTCTCCTCGGTGGACAGCGGCTTGATCTCGCTGACCGAGCCGATCATGGTGGTCTTGCCGACGCCGAAGCCGCCGCCGATCACGATTTTCAGGGCGATGGGATCGTCAGACGACATAGGTTCGTAGCCCCTCAAGCACTGCCTCCAGCAGATTCGGATCTTTCGGGTCGGCCGTTCTCGTGGGCATCGCCATGATCAGTGCCCCCGCGTCCAGCAGGTCGGAGAGAAGGATCTTGGCCACCTGGACCGGCTGGCCCAGTGTGGCGGCGACCTCCGCGACCGACCGTGCCTCACCGCGGCAGAGCGCGAGACAGTGGGCCGCCTCGGGGCTGAGGTAGCCCTCCGGCGCCGTGGCGCGTGCCTTGAGGAGCGACGACAGACTCATCTCGTTCGTGGGCCGTGTCCGCCCACCCGTCAGGGCGTACGGACGAACCTCGTGTTCGTCGTCGTCGACCCAGGGGGTACCGTCTAAGGCCGCCATATCAGTGCACCCGGTCGTCGACGGAGGGTCCCCGGAGCCGCGGCGGCGTACTCAGGTGTTCGGGCACGCTCTTGACCAGCTGCCCCATCTCGAAACCGACGGCGCCGAGGTCCGCGCTGTCGGACGCCAGCACACCCAGCACCGCCCCGGGGCCGGCCATCGAGACGAAGAGCAGCCCGTTGTCGTGCTCGACCACCACCTGCCTGACCCTGCCGTCGGCGGGACCCTTGATGTCACGGACGCCGCCGGCCAGGGAGCACAGCGCGGTGCTGATGGCGCTCAGCTTGTCAGCCGAGTCGATGCTCAGACCGTAGGAGTGCTTGCGCACTCCGTCACTGGAAGCCAGGACGGCGCCCTCGGTACCGGGGACGCGCCTGATGAAATCAGCCATCAACCAGTCCAGATCGGGCTGCTGGGCCGAAAAAACTTCGTTTGGCAAGAGAGTGACTCCGTAAGTGGTTGGGCGACCGCCGAAGGCAGCGTCAGCTCGTCTGGTCGGGGGGCCCTTGCGGGCCGTCTTCCGCACTCGCGAGCCTGATACCTGAGGCGAAACGAGCCATCAGATCCGGATTCGGTGCGACGACCTCTCGGTCGGCGTCGGCGAGCCGCGGGAACTCAGGTCCGCGGTACGTCTCGCTCCGCCGGGGCAAGGTGGGCCGACGGCCGGAAGAAGTGGTGGCGTCGCTGGGGGTTGAGGCCTGGGTGGATCGGGGGACCTCGGAGGGTGTGACGTCGGCAGAGCCGGTGGTGGAGCGGCCGGCACTGGATTGGCCGGAGTTGGGGTGGGCGGTGGCGGAGGTCCGGCCGCCGCCGGTGTGCCCGGAGCCCTGGTGGTTTCCGGTGCCGTACGGGGAGTCCGCGTGGGCGGCCTGGTGGATGCCCCCGGTGTGGACGCCGTTGTTCTGGCCGTTGTTCGCGCTGTACGCGGCGGGCTTCCGCTGGGGGAGCGGGACTTCGCCGGTGGAGCCGGGCCCGGCCGGTGCCGCGGCAGCGGCGGCCGCAGCGGCGGCCGCAGCGGCGGCCGCAGCGGCGGCGGCGTGGGCCGTGGGCGAGCCGATGCGGCGGACGGACGGCGTCTCGCCGTGCGTCCCGCGACCGCCTCGGGAGCCGCGCGCGCCTGCCTCGGCGGGCAGCGGGCTGCGGTGGTCGGCCGAACCGTACGACGGCTGGGGCGCCTGGTACGGCGAGTCCTGGGGCGCCTGGTACGGGGAGCCCTGCCCGGCCGGCTGGTGCGCCGCGTGCGCGGGCGTCTGCTGGTGGGCGGCGGGCTGCTGCGGATGCGACCAGGCGGCGCCCGACGAGGGCTCGTGCGAGGGCTCCGTACGCTGCGCGTGCCCGGCGGCCTGCTCGGGCTGGCGGCGCTGCTCCTGCTCCTGACGCTGCACGGGCGGCGGGGGAGCCGCTTCGAGCAGCGCGTTCGGCAGGACGACGACGGCCTGCGTGCCACCGTAGATGTTCCGGCGCAGCGCGACCTCGATGTCGTGCCTGCGCGCGATCTGGGCGACCACGAACAGACCGATCCGGCCGTCCTCCAGCTGCTCGCGGATGTCGAACTGGTCCGGCCTGGTGAGCAGCCGGTTCATCCGCTCCAGCTTCTCGGGCGCCATCGGCAGACCCCGGTCGTCGATCTCGATCGCGAGACCGGCGGGGACGCGCTCGGCGCGGAGCGTCACCTGCGTCTCCGGGGCGGAGAACCGGGCGGCGTTCTCGACGAGTTCGGCCAGCAGATGGATGACCTCGGCCGCGGCGTAGCCGGGCAGCGTGCCCTCGGGCGGCTGGATGACACGTACGCGCGCGTACTGCTCGATCTCGGCGACACCCTGGCGCAGCACGGTCGGCAGCGGGACGGGCTTGTTGATACGGCGGGGGACCGCGCCGCCCATCACGGCCAGGCTCTCCACCTGGCGGCGGAACTGGGTGACCAGGTGGTCGACACCGAAGAGACCGCCGAGCAGGTCCGGGTCCTCGACCTCGCTCTCCAGGTCGTCCAGGCGGGCCAGCGCGCGGTTGACCAGCGCGTGCAGCCGCTGGGCGATGTTGACGAACACGTCCACCTGCTGGCGCGCGCCCGCCTCGGCGACGGCGGCCAGCGCCTGGTGCTGCGCGAGACGCAGCGTCTGTTCGAGATCGGCGAAGGGGTTTCCCTGGCTGACGGCCGGGGGCATCGGCTCGGGCAGAAGGGGCCGCTCGCCGCGGCTGATCTGCTCCAGCAGCTGCGCGATGTTCTTCTGCCCCTCGGCCGTGACGGCCTCGAAGCGCTCGACCCACTGGCGGGCGGAGGTGGCGTTGGTGACCCGCTGCTCGTGCACGGCGGCGGAGACCGCCGCTGCCTTGCGCGTGGCGCTGAGCATCGTGCCGACACCGATCACGGCGGAGGCGCCGAGGGCGGACCAGCTCGCCGCGGTGTTGTCGGCGTACTGCCAGGTGGACCACGTGCCGGCGGCCAGCACCGTGACCGTGGCGACCGGGGTGGCCACGAGAAGACGGATCCGCGAGCGGAGGCCCTTCTCGGTGGCCAGATTTCTGTTCGCCTTGGCGGGGGCCTGGGCGGTGTTCCCGGTGTTCCGAGTGGAACGTCCGCGCCGCCGACCGCTGGAACGGTCGGCTGGGGCGGCGTGCGGGGAGAGTTCAGGCATAAATGTCCTCGGTACGACGGGGACCGGCGGATGAAGGTGAAGGGGCCGCGCTTCCACGCCGGCTTGGGGCTCCAGGCGCGTGTGCCGGGCGTCGCCGACCGGACGGGACCGCGAAGACGCCCCTCGGCTCACTGTCCCGTCCGCCGCCCTCCGGAGCTGCCACGTCAGCCGGCCGGTACATCCGGGCCGGCGATGCGAGCCTGAGGGAGCGGACCATGGGGATAAGGAGCCTTCACAGACGGGCAGTTGGACGGGACAGGCACATGCCAGCGTCATTAAGAGCCATAACAAGCTTGGTGTGTAGGCGCGTTCGACGCCACGGGCGGAAGGGGTCGTTCGGCGGTCGCTTCAACCCAGGGGCTTCACAATGTGAAGCACGCAAAAGCGGCTATTGGCTCGAACGCAGAGGGGCCGTCGGCAGGGCATGACGGCGATGCGACCACCAAACGATCGATATCGCGGGACGCGTCGATCGGTATGGGGGCCGCAATGGTGCGGGACTTGAGCTCGACTTGAGGAAGAACCTCTCAAACCGTGCATCGCAATCCTCCCCTCAACTATGCCCAACGGCAAGGCACTTCAATCATGCTTGACCTCCACAACGCGGAGAATTGGTGATTCCCGTCGAGTGAATCGGTCAGTGGCGCTTGATTGGTGAGGGGTTAAGTGTGACGGGGGTCACTGGAATGTCACTGGCCGGCTGTTGATCGGGAGCCGGTCACGGTCCGGCGGCGCCGATTGGGGGCCGGAGGACCCGTCTGCCGGTCTGCTCGCGGGCCCGGCTGCCCGGCCGCAAGGTGTCCGTCTGTCGGCCGGTCGGTCGCCCCGCGCAGGTGAGCCGCCGGTGCGCCGACGCGGGCCCCTGCCGGTCGCGGTCGGCCGCGGGCCGCGGCCGGTGGTCGACCGGTCGCGGCCCGCGCCGTACATCACTTCGGGTCGAGCGCGCCCACGAAGCGCAGGACCTCGTCCAACTGGTCCATGCACAGCTGCCGGCTCCGGGGCCGGAGCATGCCGCCACTCTCGTACGCCCCCAGCTCCTGGCAACGCCGCACCAGCCAGGGCCAGTCGACCGCCAAATAGTCTGCCAGGGCCCGCAGCCGGTGCGCGGAGGTGGGTCCCTCGATCACGCTGTTCGCACGGGCGTGGTCGATCGCCTGGGTGTACGTACGGACCTGGGAGCGCTGGTCCGTGATGCCGACACGCCAGATCCCGTCCGAACGCAGCCAGTTGGCGACGATCACCCGGTCGTCTGGCGCCAGGACGAACTCGTCTATCTGCGAGTACTCCTCCTCGGTGCAGACCCATACGGACACCCCGTGCATCTCCATCAGGGCGATGGCGAGGAACAGCAGGATGCGCTCGTACGGCTCGCTTTCCTTGACGAGTTTCTCCGGAACGCAGAAAGCGTGCCCCGGCGGTTCGGACGTGCCGGTACGCCGGGCCACCGCGCGCGCGAGGTGCTCGTGCTTGTGCTGGAAGAAAAGCCAGGCGGCGCTCTCCTCGCCCGTCTGCTCACGCGTCCAGAAGAAGGGCGGTTCGCCGACATCGCCGAGATGCCGTTCGATGTGCAGCGTGCAGAAGTACGAGCCGAGCCAGGCCGCTCCCACCCGGGAGAGCTCGGGCACGGCGGAGCGCGCCACGGCCGAGCGCGGCATCGCTAAATGGCTTTCCAGTTCCCGCTGTTCGCGGTCGAGAATGTAATCGTCCGCGAGAAGACTGTCCTCCAGATTGAGCATCGCCCACAGGATGCCGAAGGTCAGATCGTCCAGCCGGTACGCCTTCGGTATCGGCAGTGTCCCGCGCGGATCGGCGTCCAGCTGGAATCGCGCGCGGCCGGAATCGAGGACGAAAAGCCCCTCCCCACCGCTCCCCCCGAGAGAGGCGATCAGCAGGGCCCGACGGGCGGGTTGAACGAACGCGCGTAGATGCGGATTCTCCTCCACCGCGATCGATACCACGTCGTCCTGGGACGTCGCCTCGTACATCTGGGCGGGCACCGCCGTACCGTCGAAGATCCGCAGACCGTCGAGATACCAGAGCCCGCCGGTGCCGGCCGCGGCCTCGGTCGGGGAGAGCGAGGAGGTCGACCACAGGGCGTCCATCGAGCGGGCGGTGGCCAGGGACGATCCGTGCGGCAGCCGGGCCGGGACCACCTCGCGGCTGGGCACCCGCTGGAGCAGCAGGTCCACCTCGACGCCGAGCATGTACGCGAGGACGGTGGCCGCGTCGCCCTGGGGGGACTGCGTTCCGGCCAGCCAGCGCTTGAAGGTGATCCGGGAGACGGAGACGTTGCCGAGGCGGCTGTTGGCGTACTCCTTGGCGGCCCGGCGGGCGGCGAGGCTGAACTGCACGTCGAAGACGGCGAACTTGGCCCAGTTGAGCCGTTCGAGCAGCACCCGCAGAAGGGTCGGCGGGCGCTGCTCGGTGTGGCCGGGGGACCGCTCGGCGGGGCGGTCGGAGGGTCGGTCGGTCGGGCGGTCGGTGGTGCGCTCGGCGGACCGGTCGAGCGGGGCGCCGGGGGTGGGCTGCCCGGCGGCCGGGCCGGCTCCGGCGTGCGCTTCGGCCCCGGCCCCGGCCTCCGCTGCCGCGCGGGTCACGGCCGCCGCTCCGGCGCCTGCGATGCCCGCTGTGCGGGAGGCTGCCGTACCCGCTGTGCGGGACGCTGCCGTACCGGCTGTGCCGGCCGGCACGTCGGCCGGCACAGCGGTCGACGGGTCGGCGGACACGTCGGTCGGCACCCCGGCCGAAACCTCGGTTGGCATCTCGGCTGTTTTCTCGACCTGGTACTCGTCGTACTCGTTCCCGTCAGGGGTCACTGGCTGAGCCCCCCTCGGCCAACCGGAGCGGTGCGGTCAGATAGTCGAAGCGGAGATGCCATCCAGCTGACTCATCCTCACGGTCTCGTACGCATGGTCTCGAATGCCAAATCTGGCGTCACAGCAGACACATGATCACTCCGAGTCCGCGCCGCTGTCCAGCAGAACCCTGGGCAGAGCATCGACGGATAGTCAACACCCCTCACTAATAGCGCCGTTGGGAGCGGGAGGCTCCCCGAGCGCCTCGGCCCACCCTCGTCTCAGGATTCCGCTTCAGGCCCGCTTCCGTGTGAACTGGGCCAGAAGAGTCAGAATCCCGAAGGCCAGGATGACCACGAGACCCGGCCGGAGCATGGACAGCTCCGTGCCCGGCATGATCGCCGCCGTGACGACCGCCAGGCCGAACGCGCCACCGACCTGGAGTGAACTGTTGAGCAAGCCCGCGGCCAGTCCCTGCTCCTCGTCGGGCACCCCGCTGGTTCCCGCGACCATCAGCGTCGCGATGCTCAGCGCGAAACCCACACCCCAGAGCAAGGACGCGGGCAGCAGCACCGTCCACAGATCCGGCTCCGGACCGATCCGCAGCATCAGCAAATAGCAGGGCAGGAAGGAGAAGATCCCCACCATCAGCACCTTGCGCACACCAAACCTGCCCATCAGTGCCCCGAGCCCGGGCCCCACGGCGACCACCATGAGCCCGGCCGGCAGCAGCACGAGAGCCATCTGCCACGGCTCCCAGCCCTCCAGATCCTGGAGGTACAGGGCCATCACGAACTGGAAGCCCATGGCGCCGCCGTACAGCAGAGCGATGCTGATGTTGGCCGTCACCAGATTCCGGTTACGCAGAATCCCGAGTCTGATCAGCGGCTCCCGCACGGTCCGCTCGATCATGAGGAAGCCGGCGAGCAGCAGTCCGGAGAGGGCGAAACCGCCGATCGTCCGCCACGACGACCAGCCGGCCTCCGCCGTCGAGACGACGGTGAAGACGAGGAGCAGCATCCCGGCGAGCAGGGTCACGGCGCCGCCGATGTCCAGGCGCGGACGCTCCGTACGGGGCGGGTCGGGCGGCAGGAAACGGAGGGCGCCGATCAGCAGGAGTACGGAGAGGGGGATCGGCAGGATGAAGATGGACCGCCAGTTCAGCCCGGCGAGCAGCCCGCCGACGAGCAGACCGGAGGAGTAACCGGACGCCTCGAAGACGTTGAAGATCCCGAACGCCTTGTTGCGCTGCGGGCCTTCGGAAAAGGTCGTGGTGAGCAGCGACATGGCGGCCGGCGCCGCGAAACCCGCCGCCATGCCCTTGACGAAGCGCGAGACGATCAGCAGGACGCCGTCGTCGACGAGCGCCCCGAAGAGCGACACGACGGCGAATGCGCCCATCGCCACGACCAGCACCCGCCGCCGGCCGTACAGATCCGCCACCCGTCCGCCGAGCAGCAGAAAACTGCCGAAGGCCAGGATGTAGGCGCCGACCAGCCACTGGGCCGTGGCCGTGCTCATCCCGAGCTCGTCCTGGATCTCGGGGACGGCCACGACGATCATCGAGATGTCGAGACCGTCGAGCAGAATCACCCCGCTGAAGATCATCAACGACACCCAGAGCCGGGCGGGCCAGCGAACGGGGTCCTCCTCACCCGGTGGCCGGTGTTCACTGGTGGTCGGGCTCTCTGACATGGGATGCGTCTCCTCGGTGGATGGCTCGCGCGGGATGGTTCGCGCCGGATGACCCGCGCGGGACGGCTCGTGCCGGATGACCCGCGCCGGACGCGGCGAGCCTCACCGCCTGGACCGGGACCAGCCAGGTCCCCGCTGTTCCTGCTACCGGCAGGGACAGCCACCGCCCTCACCGGGGGCGTACCGTCGGACGCATGGACGCTCCGAGGCCCTACGCCGGCGACGCCCGGGTCTTCGACCCACGGGCCGAGATCGGCGCCTTCCTGCGCACCCGCCGGGCACGGCTGCGCCCGGAGGAGGTGGGCCTGCCCGTGTACGGGCGCTACCGCAGGGTGCCGGGCCTGCGCCGCGAGGAGCTGGCGCAGCTCGCCGGGGTCTCGGTCGCGTATCTCACCCGCCTCGAACAGGGCAGGGGCCAGAACGTCTCGGCGGAGGTCCTGGGCGCGCTCTCCCGTGCGCTACGGCTGACGGACGCGGAGCACGAACACCTCACCAGGCTGGCCAAGTGCCACCGTACGAACAGACGGACCACCCCGCCGCCCCACGAGGAGCGGGTCCGCCCCGCGCTGCGCGAGATGCTGATGTCGCTGGACGGCCTGCCCGCCTACGTGACGGGCTGGCGCTCGGACCTGCTGGCCTGGAACCGTACGGCGACGGCGCTCTTCGGCGACTGGGACCGGCTCCCGCCCCGCGACCGCAACTGGGCCCGGCTGCTGTTCCTGCGCCCCGGCTCCCGAAGCCTCTTCAAGGACTGGGAGACCCAGGCGGCCACGACGGTGAGCACGCTGCGCCTGCACGCCGGCTGCCGCCCTGACGACCCGCGGCTGCTGTCACTGGTGGACGAACTCACCGCCGGGAGCGACGACTTCCGCCGCTTCTGGTCCCAGCACGACATCGAGGAGAACCACCACGGCACGACGCGGCTCCACCACCCCCTGGTGGGCGAGCTGACGCTCTCGTTCGAAACCCTCCAACTCCCGGACGGCTCGGACCAGACACTCACGATCCACCACGCCCAACGCCCTTCCCCGGCATGGGAGAACCTCCGCCTCCTCACCAGCTGGGGCACCGCCGCCCCGACACCGATCCCGCACCCGTAAGGCGCGCGGGGGCTACGTGACGACCCCCAATGCCCGCGCCTTCTCACGCGCGTCCGCCCGCAGCCCCTTGAGCCGCCCGTAAAAGGGATGGGTTCGGTTCTGGTCGAGATTGAGGGGCAGATCGAGCCGGGAGATCAGGTCCGACTCCGCGACCCACGGCTCTGCGTGCTCCAGCCAGCACACCCGGGCGTGTTCGCCCATCCACCGGCTGAGCTCGGCCTCCCCGGCGGCCCCGAACGTGAGCCGCGTACCTCTGCTGCCGACCCGCCGTAGTTCAAGGCCGAGCAGACAGCCGAGGGAGAGCCGGAGAGTCGATCCGGCCGCGTTGCCCCGGAAGTGATAGCGCACGCGGGTCCGTAGATTCTGCTTGCTGGCTTTGGTGGCCATACGCCTCGGGGCGATCCCGACGTACAGCAATTGCTCGGCGGGCAGCCCCGGATAAGGGGACTGGTCGAAATACCACCCGTAGACACCGGCGGTGGCCGGCACGGGACTTGGCCGCGCCAACACCTCCCCGGCCGACCACAAGTGATCGGGACTGCGCAGATCGTCGACGTCCACAAACCCTCCAGGGCCGGCGTGCGGTGCTCATCGCAGGCTACTGCCGCCGGTCCGCGGGCCGGGCTACTTCGTCCCGTTCCCGAAGTCCTTGACGAAGTAGCTGTCGTGCCTGATACGGAACTCCTTGAGCTCCTCACCGCCCCGCCTCGACATCTCCGCGACCCGCTCGAAGTACTCCTCGCGGGGCGCACCGGGAGCGAAGAGCATAGGCATGGACATGGGCTCGTCGCTCACGTTCCGAAACGCGTGCAGACCACCGACCGGCACCTACGGAAAGCCCCCCTCACGCCCCGTGACCCACTTCTCGCCGTCGTAGAGCTCCAATTCACCGGAGAGGATGTAGAAGGACTCCGACATGGCCTTGTGGAAATGAGTCCCGGCCCCCGCGGACCGCGCCCCCAACTCCGCCTTGTAGAGCGCGTACTCACCACCGGTCGAGCGGTGGGTGGCGAGATAACGGGCGGCCCCACCGCGGGGGCTCCTTCGAAGGTCTCGACCTCCAAGACTGCTCCCGCCCCGAAAGCCCGGCTTCGGCCTTCCGTACGATCTCGCGGGCGGCGGCGGGCTGCCCAGTCAGCGGCAACTACCCCGCCACCGGGCGGTGTTCGGCAGGTCTCGCGGGCGGGGGCGGGGGCGGGGGCGTGGGCGGATCAGTGGAGTCCGGCGAAGAGGTCGTTCTCGGGCAGGGCGGCGTCGGTGGTGTCCCGGACGCGTACGAACGTCTCGGTCCCCATCAGGTCCGTGAATCTCTCCCGGCCCATCTTGAGGAAGAAGATGTTCTCGCCCTGGCTGGCGTGCGCCGCGAGGGAGTCGAACTTCTGGCCGCTGAAGGCGGTGGTGTCGACCCAGGTGGTGACCTGGTCGTCGGGGAGCCCGATTTCGGCCAGCGCGGCGGCCTCGGCGGGGTCCGGCTCGGTCGTGCCCTCCTGGAACTCGCGCATGGTCTCCCCGAAGCGCCGCACCATCGAGCGGGGCATGGTCGTCCAGTACACCTTGGGCGTCAGCTCGGTCATCTCCAGCGCTGCCATCGTGATGCGGTGGGCCTGGATGTGGTCGGGGTGGCCGTAGAAGCCGTTCTCGTCATAGGTGACGACCACATCGGGCCGGTACTGCCGCATGAGCTCCGCGAGCCGGGCGGCGCCCTCCTCCACGGGGGTCTGCCAGAACGATCCGGGGGCGTCGTTGCTGGGCCAGCCGGCCATCCCGGAGTCCGCGTAGTCCAGCGTCTCCAGGTCGCTGATCTTCAGGACGTCGCAACTCTCCCGCAGCTCTTGCCGCCGCATAGAGGCGACGGCCGCGGGATCGTGCCCGGGCTCCCCGGGTTTGACACCCCCCGGCCCATCACCGCACCCACCGTCGGTACAGGTCACGAGTACCGTACGAACGCCTTCGGCGGCATACCGTGCGAGGACTCCTCCGGTCCCGGTGGCCTCGTCGTCGGGGTGGGCGTGTACAGCCATGAGAGTCAAAGGCCGGTCAGTCATGGAACGGGTCCTCCTGCGAAATGGATACCGATCAAGGCACGCGCCGTTAGCACGACACGCCCTCCTCACTCCATGCAACCGCACGGACGGGACGGGCTGTTCCCGGCAGGTCCGCTTGGCAGCACACGCAAACGACCCCTGGACACGATGTCGGGGACCAAACAGGGACTCTTCCTGGGGAAAACATCCAGGTCAGAGGGGTAGCGCACGGTGCCCCTCGACAGGATTCGAACGTGCGACACCCGCTTCAGGAGATCGTCGATCCTGGCCTTCACCTGGAGCTCAGGTTTTCGCCCCTTTCGACATAGTTACCGGACGGCGCGGGTCGGCGAGGAGGGCTCCAGCCACACTCGTTCAGGAGAACCATCAACTGGTCCCGCCTGACGATCCTGACGTCCGCGAAGCTACGGCCTGGTAACACGGGTGAGGGTCGGACGGCTGAACGGCATCTCGCACAAGGTTTACGTCGGAGGCAGGTCAGCGTGCGGAGCCGGCAGTCTGACTCCCTCGCTCGTCATCGCTCTCGTCGCCGCTGTAACGAACTCGGCGCGGGCCTCGTGAGGGTCGGCGCCGTCCAGGAGGAGGCTGGTGAATTCGGAAAGGGGCCAGGTGACGAGCGCGCCGTGGCGGGCGAAGTAGAAGGCGACGTTGCGGATGCGGTAGCGGTCCGTGGTGTCGAGCCAGGCATAGCAGAGGAGTTGCCACAGCCAACGCGAGGAGCGGTCCGGGCGGTCGGTCTTAACCACTGTCTTCACGTCGATCAGAGTGGCGCCGTCGGCGCCGGATATCAGCAGGTCGCCATCGGCCCAGTGGTTGACGAAGACCGGGCCCGCTATGCCCAACGGCTGACCAGGGGGGCGGTTTCCGGCGAGCCGGCGTAACTCGGCCAGGGCACCGTAAGTTTGTGTCTGCTCCGCGAGCCGC
This sequence comes from Streptomyces sp. NPDC058653, assembly GCF_042716895.1. Classification (NCBI taxonomy): domain Bacteria; kingdom Bacillati; phylum Actinomycetota; class Actinomycetes; order Kitasatosporales; family Streptomycetaceae; genus Streptomyces; species Streptomyces sp. NPDC058653. The sequence continues at coordinate 361,379 of NZ_JBHXRM010000002.1, forward strand.
GCCAACTCCTCGACCACCGGCTCACTCGCGGTGGCCCGCATCGCCTCGACCGTGGGGACGCCGGGCCGGAAGACCTGGTGCATCGACTCGTCCACCGCCCCGGAACGGTAGACGCTCTCGAACATCTCCAACAGCCAGTAGCTTCGGGCGAGTCCGGCCTCGGCGCCGGGGGTACCGAGCTGACCGGGTGGGGCGTACCGCTCGGCGTAAGCCCGGGTCCGCTCCAGGAAGTCGGCCAGTACCGGTTCGGCAGGCAGAGCGCGACCCGACCCGAACCTGGTGCCTACGCGGCTGCTGATGACTGCTTGCATCTCGCCGTGCTGGGCCGAGGGTTCCGCCCCGGGCACCAGGTCCAGCCAGCCCGTGACGGTCGGCCGTACGTCCAGCGCCTTCCCGCGCTGCGATGCGCCGAGCCGGGCGTGCGTCGGATAGCGGACCGCCTGCTCGTCCGCCCACTCCCGGCGGGCCAGTCCGGCCGCCACGAGTCCGTGCAGTGCGTAATACGGCGGCGCGGGCTGCACCAGAGTGGCCAAGCGTGCGCCGAACGCGCCGCCGACCGCGGCCCAGTGCCGGCCGTCGACCTGGCCGCGGGGGAACACCGCCCGCCGCCCTCGCACCGCTTTCGGCAACAGCGCGGCGACCTCCGCCGTCCCGGTCAACCGGCGTGCGCACCAGCGGCCGATCTCCCCGTCCTGTAGTTGGGATGTCAACGACATCGGCGCCCCCCCGGCACTCGGATCCTCGCGACCGGATGACAGGAAATCACAAGCCGCATCCGGGGACGGAGTCATTGGGACGTACCACCCTTGCCGTTCGGCCTCGCTATGAGGTCGCGGTTCGCGTCCACCTCATACCGGCTGGGCGCCCATCGGCTCATCAACCTGGAGCTGGGAGCACCTGGAGTGCTTACAAGAAGATGCAGGGCGGCAACAGCAAGCCCGCCACCGCCCACCAATCCGACTGCACCGTCCGCGCCGCGCTGTGCGAAGCGGCCCGCAGAGGGGAACCGAACTTGAGCTCTGAGCTTGGGAATCATGGGGTGCTGGAGGGTTTATAGCTTCCTGACCCGCTCGTATGCCGATCTGGCTGTCCTGCTGTTCTAACCGGCAGTGAGCGTGATTGGCCTCCTGGGAACTGCCCTGAAGGGCTGGCCAGGGGCTGAGAAGTTCAGCTGATACTGGCCGTATCAACCTGGCTGCTCCCTCGGCCTCTTACGGCAGGCAGGCTGTCGGTGATGGCTTGGGCGTAAGCCGCGAGGAGAGCTGTCAGTTGGTCCAGCATGTCGGAAAGCTTGTCGTATTCGGCAGACTCCGTACTTGTCCAGGGTGTATCACCGTCGTCCAACTCAGACATTCGTACTCCGGCCATCGCCGCTCTGACCACCTCCCCGGCGGCAGCCCGTAGGCGCTTTGCAGCCTCTGGCGGGGTTCGGGCCAGTAGAGAGTCGAGTTCATCCGGCTGGGGCATCGCAGGGATCCGGTGCTCGACCCAGAATCCGCCCCAGAGGCGACGTCGTCGTGCTTCCGGGAACTCGTCGTCCACCACATGCACCTCACCTGCCCCGTCTCGACGCACGAGTAGGCCAGAGCTAGCTGCGAGATCGGCTGTCGCGGTTGCATGCTCGTCGTCATGACCATCTGTGGAGTCGGGAAACGGCGGGGCGAGGAATGCGCTGAACTCCTCGAGTCGGCGTGTGCGGTCGTCCGCCTTAGGCACGACGACCAGGTCTTCCTCGGCCATCAGGATGTCCGGCGCTGCTGCACCCGCGCGAGCGTAGAGCAGCGGCGTTCCGAGGACCGCGGACTTCCAGGCCATTGTGGCTACGTCGACCCACCAGGACACGTACTCACGTGCGGCAGTGCGATGGGCTCTCGCGTTGTTGTTGGCCAATCGCAGACGGACTGAGAGCAGGACGGGATCCGCTTTGTAGCGCGCGCCCTTCTGACCGGCACGCTGCTCGATGCCGAGCTCGTTGAGCGCGTCCAACTCCTCCATGCGCCGCTGCTCGGCTTCCCATTCCTGGAGCAGCACTGTTGAACAGCGAGCGAGCGCGGACAGCGCCTCGTCGATCTCGTGAGCAGTCATGCTCCGCGAGACTTCGGCTGAGATGGACGTGGGGCGTGCGGAAGGTGCGGTACCGCTCATACGAGTGCTCCTGAGAGGAGGTGGGTGCTCTCGGATCCCTTCGTACTGCGTGCAGCAGGAAGACTTCGGCGAAAGCGTCAATTCTGAGACGTGGGTGCTGTCGCGCTGGTAATGCCCGGGCTGCCATCGGGACGACGGCGGAACGCTGCTTCGGTCGTGTCGGTTTGCCCGCGGATTGCCCAACTCTTGTACGGGCACGGTGCGGACTGGCTGCATGGACGGGTGTCCTTGGTGCGAGTGCTCAGAACGAGGCTTCTGGACGGGCTTGGACAGCAAGGAGTACCTGTGCCACCTGGCTGAGAGACGGGAGTCTGAGCTGGTGGGCTGAACAGTGCGGTCTGACCAGGCAAGTTTCTTGATTTTCGACCTCGAATGAGGGAGGATTTCCGGAAATCAACTCTCTGTGGTCAGGGGCTTGGGCATGGCAGTTGTGTACGTTGAGGATTCGCGCGCTCGTAACAGGCTCGCTGAGCTCGGGCTGTCTATCGAGGAGATCGAGACGGTTCTGCGGCGTGCCGAAGCGGAGCGGAACTTCTGCACTCCGTTCGACCCACTCTCGCTGCCTGGCAACATCTTCTGGGGTCGCACTGTGCGCTTCCTGCGTGAGACTTATGTCCGCAAAGGCTGGCGTAGCGCAAGCCCCAGCAACGTGCCGCTCCTCATCTCGCCGACCGATGACTTCGCCGTCACTGCTTCGAGCGGAAGCAAGGAGACCGGTTTCGCCGCCCTCACCCCTTCGACGCGATACCCCAAGGGCTCCGCAGTCATCCGGAGGGTGGAGACCAATCGTCAGTTGACGCTCCCCGGCTACGAAGTCGAGACCGAGCCTCAGGAGGTGGGCGACGGCATCCCGACCTGGTTCCTTCTCTACCAGCACGTGAACATGCAGACAGGCACGCGGGTGTACGCAGAACTGTCACTGCCGAGCAACACGGGTAGCCGTGGCAAGATCGACACCTGGCACGAGCGGATCATCCTGCCCTGGATCGACTTCGAGGGCGTCACTCCGTTCCCGAGCGAAGACGACGGCGACGGCGGCATCGACATCCCGATCGAGCGCCTGGGCTGACACGTCCCCCCAACTCATAGGCACACTCCCATGACCACCGCTTCTCGTCTCGTCCTCGCGCGTAAGCGACGAGGGCTGACCGTCACTCGGCTCGCCCAGTTGGCGGGTCTCACCGCCCGACGACTGTCGGACTTCGAAAATGGGAGAGCACATCCCAGCCCGCCCTCTTTGACGGCCATCGCCAAGGCGCTCGAATTCCCGGAAGAGTTCTTCAGCGCAGAGGAGGTAGCCGACCTCCCCCTGGAATCGGTGAGCTTCCGGGCGCTGAGCAAGATGACAGCTTCGCAACGCGACATTGCCCTCAGTAACGGTCGTCTGGCCCGCGTCCTGCAGGATTGGGTCGCGGCTCGTTTTGGCCTACCGGCTGCGGCCCTGCCTTCCCTGACGTCCTTCAGCCGCCTGAGCGTGGGCGAACAAGCTTCGTTCCCGGGAGAAGCGGCGGGGCCTGACAGTTCTGCCGAGTCCGCAGCCGAACTCGTCCGAGCCCGTTGGGGGTTGGGCGTGGCTCCGATCTCCAACATGGTTCACCTCCTGGAGGCTCACGGGGTCCGGGTTTTTTCTCTTTCCCGTGACTGTCCGGAAGTCGATGCCTTCTCCTTCTGGGATCGAGGCGTTCCCTTCGTTCTGCTGAGCACTGAGAAGACCGCCGAGCGAGGGCGCTTCGACGCGGCGCACGAGCTTGGCCATCTGGTCCTCCATGGGGAGGAACAGGTTCCACACGGTCCGCAGGCGGAGGGGGAAGCGCACCGATTTGCGGCCGCCCTTCTCATGCCGGCTGCAGACGTGCTGGCGTACGCGCCACGCAACCCCAGCACTCACTGGATCCTCCAGGCCAAGCGGCGTTGGAAGGTTGCCGCAATGGCGCTCGCTCACCGTCTGCACGAACTGAACCTGACCACTGAGTGGCAGTATCGGACTCACTGCATCGAGCTTGGTCGGCTGGGCTACCGCAAGGCGGAGCCACAAAGTCGGCTGGGCAGAGAAACCTCGCAAGTGCTGGGAAAGGTTTTTACCGCCCTTCGTGCCGAAGGCACCCCACCAGCCGATGTCGCCCGCGATCTTCGGCTTCGCCTCGCAGACCTCAATGACCTCATCTTTGGTCTCGTCGTGATTGGCCAAGACGGCGGGCGCAGCAATGGCCACGCAGCACCCACGCAGCGTCCGCAGCTATCGGTCGTGCGTTGATCTCATTTGGTAGCCTGCGGCCTACGGCGTGCCCTGAACGGCGAATTCGCCCATGGCGATTTCGCAGTCGACGGCCAGCAGCCCGGACGGTGTGCAGGCGGTGGCCGGAATGGCGGCGGGTGAGTGCGTCCCCGCCGCGATGGCGGGGTCAATGTCGGTGGTTGCCCACCCTGGTCACCGAATCTTGCACGGCTTGTGAGGCGCAAGAGATGTGACTGTTTCTCTCCCCAGCGGGTGATGCAACGCTTTCCCCGACGCCAGCGAAGCAACTCAGACTGAATCACTTGAGATTCGAATCTGTCGTGGTTGCCCCCAAGACGCTTTCAAAGCCTCGTCTGGGCGGTCGGCGGGGGACGGGGACACTCTGACCTTGGGTGAGGCTGCTGAGGAATGTGGTCTTGCCCGTGGAGTGGTTGCCCGTGACGCCGATGCGGATGGGATGGGGGGTGGTCACCACAGGGTGGGGTCCTTGTCTGGTTCGGGGGCTCCGGGCAGGCCGGGCGGTACGGCCGCAGCCACGAGTTGGTCCCAGGTGTCGTACCGGTCGGCCATGAGGATCAGGAGCTGGGCGGTGGCGTAGGCGTCGTAGGTGGCGCGGTGGCGGTGTGCGGGGGCCGCGGTCAGGTCCGGGTGGAGGTGTTCGATCAGGGCGTCGAGGGTGTACTTGGGCAGGGAGGGGTGGCTGGCCTTGGCGAGGCGGAGGGTGTCGAGGACTCCGGCCGGCCGCCACGTCGGTAGGTGCGCGGACAGCACCCGGTGGTCCACATGTGCGTTGTGCGCGCAGATCCATGAGGTGTCCAGGATGGTGTGGACCTGGTCGGCGATCTCTTCCCAGACCGGCTCATGTTGCAGGCGCTCGTTCGTCAGGCCGTGGACGCGGGTGGCGAACGGGGTCACGGGGTGCCGGGGTTTGGTCAGCCATGCTCCGGCTGTGCTGGTGTCCGGCCGTCCTTCGCGTACGGGGAGTGCGGCGACTTCGACGAGGTCGGGCGGGTTGGTGCCGTTGCCCTCGATGTCGACCACGAGCAGCGGGGGCCAGGAGGAGAAGTTCATGCGGGGGTGGTTCCGTTCTCCGCCGTCCAGCCGATGGGGGCCCGGCCGTGTTGGCGGTGGTGGTGGGGTTTGGTGCGGTCGTGGCACTGGTAGCCGAAGCCGTGCTGGAGGAAGTAGCGCGGCGGCTCGTCCAGTCCCCTCCACGACGATGGGACGTCGGCGTCCGGCGGCGGTGATCACTGGCGGGCGTGGGGCCCGCCGGGCTGGGGCGCTGGACATGGTGCGGGCTGTGGCGCTGGCGGCGTGGCGGTGGCCGGGGTGGTGGTCGCGTCTCGCCACGGGCGGGCGGGAGCGGCTGTCTCGTGCTGGCAACGGGCCAGCTCGTCCGTCGCGGGCATGTCGCACAGTCGCCCACCTCTGCCCGCAGCCCCATCTGTGCTGCGAGGACGAAGGCCCTCCCGTCCGTCGGACGGGAGGGCCTCTGAACAGGTGTTTCTCTGTGCCCCCGGCAGGATTCGAACCTGCGACACCCGCTTTAGGAGAGCGGTGCTCTATCCCCTGAGCTACGGAGGCGAGGGGCTTGTGCGGAACCTTTGGCGAGAACTCGGAGGGAGTTTCGCGGTCGGCGAGGCAAAGTCCCAGGTAGACCTTCCAACCCGAGACAGGGTAGCGGATTCGGCGTCCGGGGGTGGTCGCTGGGGCGTTGGTGGGGGTGGGATGGGCTTGTGGGGTGGCGTTGACCTGCGTGGTTGGTCGGATCTAGGGGGTGAGGGCGCGCTGGGTTGGTCGTGTTCTGGGCCAGCCTGGAGGCTTTGGGGTGGGTGCCGGCCCCCGGTGCGGGGCCGGGGGGCGGCGTAGGTGGTGGGGTTATGTGGGGATGGGTTTGATTTTGCTGCAGTTCTTCCAGTCGACCCAGGGGCGGGCGCCGCCGCTTTTGGGGCCGGTGGCGTAGGTGGGGTTGCCGGTGATCTGTTGTGATTTCTCTTCGTGGGTGACTTCGATGCCGAAGAGTTTGAAGCCGAGGGTGAACTGGCCG